>JADFNQ010000180.1 GCA_022563285.1 Chloroflexota bacterium
TGCAGCGGCCGGAGGGGACGCTGCTGGACCTGCCGCTGACCCAGGAGGGGCTGGCGAACATGGTTGGGGTGACGCGGGAGAGCGTGAACCGGCACCTGTCGACGCTGCGACGGCTGGGCGTCATCGCCCGTGAGGGGCGTCGCTTCCTGATACGGGACGCGGAGGCGCTGCGGCGGTACATCGCCTGAGGACTCGGGGTTAGAGGACGCCGCGTTCCCGCAGGAAGGGGATGGCGGCGGCGACGGCGTCCTCCGGCTGTTTCTGGTTGATCTCGAAGACGCGGGGGGCGGCCGGCGGCAGGCCGCGGGCGATGTAGGACCAGTCGACGTCGCCGAGGCCGGGGGCGCGGTGGTCGGCCAGGCCGTTGACGTCGTGTACGTGGGCGCCCAGGCAGCGGTCGCCCAGCTCGTCCAGCCAGCGGTTCTTGGGGATGAGGCCCAGCCGGTCCAGCACCTCCACGTGGCCGACGTCCAGCCAGAATCCGACGAGGTCGGGTGGGTAGTCGGCCAGGAGCTCGTGCATCTCGTCCACGGAGGGGAACTCGTGGTAGTGATAGCGGTTCTCCAGGCCCACGGCCACGCCTTTCGGCGCGGCGTGCTCGGCGATCTCGGCCAGGGAGCGGCGGGCCTGGGGCAGGTTCTGGAGGGCGCCCTCGCGGCGCTCTACGAGGGTCTGACGGCGGAGGCGTTCCACCTCGACGTCATTGCGCCCAGACGGGCGCCTGTCCGGGCGTATGCCAGTGTCGAACAGCCGGCGCAACCGGCGCTCGCTGTCGAACATGCGGTCTTTGCCGCCGGACTCGATGCCGCCCAGGTGGACGACGATGTAGCGGGCGCCGGCGCGGGCGGCGTGATCGATGGTGCCGCGGGCGAAGCTGACGGCCTGTGCGCGCTCCTCGTCGTCGAGGGCGGCGAGGTTCAGGGTCTCGGACCAGCGGCCGTTTACGGCTTTCACGCGGGGGGTGGGTGAGTGGAGGGAGACGACGGAGACGTGGTTGGAGGAGAGCAGCTCCTCAACGCCTTCGGGCGGGATGACGTAGTTGATCTCGACGGCGGGGTAGCCTAGGCGCGAAGCCGCCTCCGCGAACCGTAGCATGGAGTCGCGGTCGCCGTCCGGGAAGCGGCCCTGGGACCACATGGTGGAGAGGGCGGGGACGGGGGGTTGAAGGTTGGAGGTTGGAGGTTGGGCGGGGGTCACGGTTCGAGTGTAGCGGACGGGGAGGCGGAGGGCCAGGGCGAATCTGTCAACGGATATCGAACGGATTAACGGATACGGTGTACGGTGTCATCCGTTTATCCGTCCTGTTCATCCGTTGACGAGGGGGCCGATTGGTCGGACAGGCGGACGGCCACGGCGATGCCGGCGGCGGTGCCGATGGCGCCGCCGAGGAAGGCGGTGAGGAGGGAGAGGAGGAAGCCACCCACGTCGCGGGGGCCCAGGAGGGGAACGAGGACGCCGGCCAGGCTGGCTGTTGCCAGGGCGACCGGCAGGGCGGGCAGGACGTGGCGGCCGCGGCGGATGACGGCGGCGAAGGACCAGGGGAGGAAGCCCAGGACTCCCCAGAGGGCGAAGAAGAGGAGGACGAAGATCAGACGGGCCTCGAAGGTCATGGGGATAGGGTCGGGTGTTGGGGGCCGACAGTCAAGGGGGCGGTGGCGTGCGAATTGACAAGAGCCGGGGCCAGACGTACCATAGCCTGCACTCGTGGCCCCGCAGGGGGCATAGTCTCGAACTAGATAGGGGAGCACGTCCCAATGAAGTTGCCGAGGGGCCCGCTTGTCACTCGGATCAAGGCGTGGCTGGTGCGATGGAAGACCGCCGTCATGGCGGTCTCTGGGGTTCTGGTCGTGGCGGTGGGCGGGCTTGTGGCCGGTGGCTGGTACTTCTCTAGCGCGCTGAGAGGGGGAGCGCTGGAGACGGACCGGGAGCCCGAGCAGCCGGACCTCCAGGTGGTGGCCCTGGGGGAGGGCCGGGTCAGCCTGCGCGCTACCACGGAGGCCAGCGAGGGCGGCGACTGGACCAAGGATGGCATTTTCGGACTGGAGTGGGATGGGGGCTACGGACGGGTGGGCGCGATCCTGGAGATCGACGAGCGGCAGGTGGTGCGCGAGTTCGCTCCTCTGCAGGGAGCGCCGGAAGTCGGGGAGATGGTTCGTCTGGACAGCTTCGCCTACCCCGGCGACCCGCAGCAGGCGCAGGGGATCCCCTTCCAGGAGGTGACGTTCGCTTCAGAGCTGGGGGAGTTCCCCGCCTGGTTCGTCGACGGATCCCGCGACACGTGGGTCATCTTCGTCCATGGCAAGGGCGCCAACCGGCGGGAGGCGCTGCGCATGCTTCCCACGGCGGTCGAGCTTGGGTTCCCTGCGCTGATCATCACCTACCGGAACGACGATGAGGCGCCGGCGAGCCCGGACGGCTTCTACCAATACGGGCAGACGGAATGGGAGGAGCTGGAGGGCGCGGCGGAGTACGCGATCCAACATGGTGCAGATAAGCTGGTGCTGGTCGGTTACAGCATGGGCGGGGCGATAGCGGTGAAATTTCTCTACGAGTCCCCGCTGGCTGAGCGCGTGCGGAGCGCCATCCTCGATGCGCCGATGCTGGACTTCGGCGCGACCGTTGACTGGGGCGCCCGGGACGCAGGCACATTCGGGTTCCTCAGCGCCACCGGCAAGGTCATAGCTCAGGCCCGGTTCGCCATCGATTTCAACGAGCTGAACTACCTGAAGCGGGCCGACGAGCTGGCCGTCCCCATCCTCCTGTTCCACGGCGATGCGGACCCCACCGTGCCCGTGACGACGAGCGACGCTCTGGCCGAAAAGCGGCCCGACATCGTAACGTACGTACGTGTCGCGGACGCGGGGCATGTCCGGAGCTGGAACGCGGACCCCGCTGCCTACGAGGCGTCCGTGCGGGGTTTCCTGGAGCGGGTGGCGCAGTAAACCTGAAGCGCCGAGCTAGCGACGGGCGGCGCGGCCGGGCCGGGAGGCGGACTCAACCTCGGTCATGGGGATGATGGCGTCGAGGTCGTCGCTAGGCGGCGGAGATTCCCCGAACTTCTCGGCGATGACCTTCTGGCCCTCCTCCAGGAGGGCGGAGAGGAACTGCTCCTCGGGGACGATGCGGACGACTTCGCCCTTGCGGAAGATGGCGCCCTTCCCCTTGCCGGCGGCGAGGCCGACATCGGCGTCGCGGGACTCGCCGGGGCCGTTGACCACACAGCCCATGACGGCCACGGTTATCGGCTTGCCCAGCTTCTGGAAGTGGGCCTCCACCTGGTTGGCCAGAGGGATGAGATCGACCTCGATGCGGCCGCAGGTAGGGCAGGCGACGATGGTGGCGCCGCGCTGACGGATGTTGAGAGAGCTGAGGAGGTTCAGA
>JADFNQ010000015.1 GCA_022563285.1 Chloroflexota bacterium
CGGCAGCCGGGGGACGTCGGGTTCCTATCGCAGAGCGGGAACCTGCTGTTCGAGCTGACCTACCTCGCCGGCCCGCGGGGCCTTCGCTTCTCCAAGGCGATCAGCTACGGCAACGGCCTGGACCTGAACGAGGCGGACTTCCTGGACTACTTCGCCGGGGACGCCGAGAGCACGGTGGTGGGCGCCTACGTGGAGGGCGTGCGGGACGGCCGCCGATACCTGGCGGCGCTCAGGCGGGCCGCGGCCGAGAAACCGGTGGTAGTGCTGAAGGGCGGACGGACCCAGGCCGGGGGCCGCGCCGCCGCCTCCCACACGGCGGCCCTGGCGGGACAGCGGGCCGTCTGGGACGCCGCCGTGACCCAGGCGGGCGCCCTCCCCGTGGACACGATGGAGGAGCTCATCGATATGCTCATCGCCTTCGCCTATATGCGTCCGGGAAGCGGTAGGCGACTGGGGATGGTGGGCGGCGGCGGCGGTCGCTCCGTCCTCACCGCCGACCTCTGCGAGGAGCTGGGGCTGAGCGTCCCGCCGCTTCCCGATGACGTTGAGCGGCGCATCGCGGAGGAGGCGCCAGAGCTGGCGGGATGGGTCACCAACCCGGTGGACCAGTCGATCCTGGCTGGAAGCGGCGTGAGCGGCGCGCAGGTGTTGGGGTGGCTGGACGAAAGCCCCGACATCGACCTGCTGCTGGCCAACGTGGGCGAGGCTTGGGCGCTGGGACGCCCTAACGCGGAGGCGCTGCTGGCCCGGATACCGGAACGGTTCGTCCAGGTGGGCACGCGCACGGTCAAACCGATGGCCGTGGTCATCGGCCCCGCCGACTACGGGGACGAACGGCTCTGGCGGCTGGTGTCAGAGGCGCGGGAGAAGCTGGTGAGGGCGGAGCTGGCGCTGTTCCCCAGCGTAGAGCGGGCGGCGAGGGCCCTGGCCCGGTTTGTGGGGTACTGGGAGCGGCGCGAAGGGGCGCGCCCCTAGCCGCGCGGCCGCTCTATCTCCAGGGGCGGGGCGGTGCCGTCCATGGGGCCGGCCAGCGGCTCAGGCAGGCCTCCGATGGCCGCTGCGGGGCGCTCCGCCGCCGTGGGGGCGGGGTACTCGATGCGCGGATGGTAGACGCCGCGTAGGGTCGCCTTGAACGACTCGCTGATCGTCTTCAGGTCGCGCAGGGTCAGGTCGCATTCGTCCAGCTGGCCCTCCGTCACGCGTTCCGCGATCACCGCCTCCACCAGCGAGTCGACCCGCTCCACCGAACGGTCGCGGCTAGAGCGTACGACCGCCTCCACAGAGTCGGCCAGCATGACGATGGCGGTCTCCCTGCTCTGGGGCCGGGGTCCGGGGTAGCGGAACTTCTCGGGGTCGGTGGTGGCGTCCTCGCTGGCCGCCTTGCGATAGAAGTAGGTGACCAGGCGGGTGCCGTGGTGCTCCGGGATGAAGGCGCGCACCTGGGCCGGGATGCGGTGACGCTTCGCCAGCTCCAGGCCGGTGTAGACGTGGTCGGCGACCATCTTGGCGCTGGCGGCGGGGGTAAGCTTGTCATGGGGGTTCTCACCCTGGATCTGGTTCTCGATGTAGTACACCGGCTTCGCCACCTTGCCGATGTCGTGGAAGTAGCAGCCCACCCGCACCAGCAGCGAGTCGGCGTCCACCTGGTCGGCCGCCCTCTCCGCCAGGTTGCCGACGATCACGCTGTGGTGGAACGTGCCCGGGGCCTGCTCCTGGAGCCGCCGCAGCAGCGGATGGTTGAGCTGGGCCAGCTCCATCAGCTGCATACGGGTGGTGATGCCGAACATCAGGCCCAGGATAACCGTCGCGCCGACGACGATGACCGCGGATAGGAACCCGCCCAGGCTGGCGGCGAAGATCATCCACACCGGGTCCACCGCGTCGCGGCCCCCGGACAGCAGCCAGAAGGAGAGCAGCACGATGAAGGAGACGAAGGTCACCACGCCTCCGGCCACTAGGTAGCGGTTCAGCCGCTCCGCGCGGTGGACGGCGAAGATGCCCACCAGGCCGCCGAGGAGGAACGTGGTGACCATCTGTAGGGCGTCCAGCGGGTGTACGGCCAGGGACTCGCGGGCTTCCGGCAGGTAGAAGCCGACGAAGGCGGTGAGGAGGGCGAGGAGCGCCGCCACGGCCACCGCCAGGCCGCCGTCCAGCAGGGTGGCGATGATCATGGGCGAGGCGGCCACCGGCAGGATAAACGATAAGAACAGGCGCTCGTCGTCCGGCAGGGTGATGGAGAGGAAGAACTTGGCGGCGGCCACCCAGACGATGACCAGCAACGCGAGCATGAAGAGCCGCAGGAGGGTGTTCAACTCCCGTGGCTGGAAGAGGTAGAGGTAGAAGCCCAACGCCCCGCCGGCCAGCAGCGAAATCATCACCGCCGCCGCCACGTCGTCGCCGCCGATCCCCCCGTCACTGCTGCCAGGCACGTTGGGGGAGATGACGAAGATGAGAGCCACGCCCAAGGCGACTGCGAACAGCGTGGCCCGCAGGGGAGAGACCGTAAGCCTGGCCTGTCTTCCCGTCATATCTGCCCGTACCTCATGAGGAAGGCAAAATCCATCATATCAGACACTGCTACTAGGAAAAACGACGTGCTGGCACCGCCAATCGTTTCACGGGCAACCCCGTGATCGATCTAGAGAGAGGCGAGGAGCTCCGTGACCACCTCGTTGATCTCCCTGCCCTCGGCGCGTCCGGCCAGGCGGCCGATGAGGACTGGCATCACCTTGCTCTTGTCGCTAGGGCCGCCAGCACCTACCTCGCTGATCACCTCCCGGGCGGCCTGGGTTATCTCGTCGCGGCTCATCTGGGCCGGCAGGTAGGACTGGATGACGCTCAGCTCCGCCTTCTCTTTGGCGACCAGGTCCTGCCGGTCCGCCTTCTCGAACTCCGCAATGCTTTCCCGGCCTCGCTTCGCCTCCCGGCCGATGAGGGCAAGTAAGTCCGTATCGCTGAGGGTCGCGCCCTTCGCTACCTCGGCGTTCTTGATCGCCCAGGTAGCCATGCGGATCGCATTCTTGCGGGCTTCGTCGCGCTGACGGATAGCGTCCTTGAGATCTTCCGCCAGCCGTTCTTTGAGGGACATATAGGGGGCCTGTGCTTTGACAGGAGTTAAGAGTAGCCGCGCTGGCTGTTCCTCATACTCTTGCGGCGCTTGGCGGCGGCCTTCTTCTTGCGCCTAATGCTGGGCGATTCGTAGTGCTCACGACGGCGGGCTTCAGCCAGGACGCCGGTCTGCTGGACCAGCTTGTTGAACCGCCTTAGCGCCTGCTCAAAGCTCTCATGCGAGCCAATCTTGACCTCGGTCAAACAGATCCCTCCAAACATCAATCGGGTTCGCGTGCAATTGTATTGGGCCGCCAGAGGGCGTGTCAAGTGAAATGTGTAACTAGCGGCCGCGGCATCGCATCCCCTGACCGCGAGCTTGAGCGCCGCTATCGGCGGTTTGAAGGCGCCGTTCGGCTACCGTAAACTAAACTCTCGAACCAGCCTCAGCTCGGCCCCGGAAGGAGCAGCGATGCCGAAGGAGATCACGTTTGACGAGGCGCTGGTCCGAGCCAAGCGCATGTCCGAACGCTACGTGGAGAAGGGCCCCTATGAGTTCTTCCCCATGCCGGAGATCGTGGAAGAGGTGCAGGGAGGGCTGGCCAAGAACCTGGTCCAGCACGGCCACCTGTACTGCCCTTGAATGACCCTCTCCGGCGATCCTGATGAGGATCGCAAGAAGATCTGCCCCTGCGAGAGGCATCACGAGGATATAGCCCGGGACGGCTTCTGCATCTGAATGTTCTTCGTGAGCGAAGAGTATCTTCGCAACTACCAGGAATCAGGGGACGTGGGCAGCAGCACGCTGGGGGAGGTGGCGCCGCTGGGGGAGAGCCTGTTCCCGGCCGACAAGGAGGCGGAGAGGGTACCCAAGGCCAAGCGAGGTCCCGCCGGAAAACGGCAGTAGGCCAAGGCGGGATACGGCTCTGAGAAGCGGTGTCTGTGGCCCTAGTCCGCTGAAGGGAGTACCTTGGGCTGCATCAGCTCCATGGGCTTGCCGCAACAGGCGGCGGCGCCTTCCCCCGCCTTGATGCAGAGCACCTCTGAGCCGCAGGTCTCGCACTGGAACCGCTTGCCAAGCTGATTGCTCACGTCCTACCTCCGCCCTACTGCTTCTGCTGCATCGGCTGATCGCAGCAGCTCAGGTTGCCTTCGCCGCCCTTGGTAACGATCATCTCCGTGCCGCACTTGCTGCACTGGTAACGCTTTCCCACCTGGTTCGCCACTACTTCTCGATCCTCCCGATGATTTCGGGCCGACCCTGCTGCCGGCCCAGCGGCGAATATAGCGCAAGTGTTACGCGGCCGTCAACCTAACCTACTGCGCGATAAGTGTCCCGGTCATGATGGTTGGGTGCACCTCACAGCGGTAGAAGTACTCCCCGGCGGCCAAGCTCACAGTCACCGTGTCTACGAAGGGAGCGACATGGATCTCCGTCTGATCAATCAGCTCTCCACCCCCGGCAGGATCACTGGTGTAGACGGCGAAGTTATGGGTGCCGTCCGTGTTGTCGGCGGTGATGGTCACGTCGGTGTCGGCGGCGATCGTCAGCTCAGACCTATCGAAGGTGTTGAGGGGGAGCATCTTGATCTCCGCCGTCGCCCCACCGGCGGCTGGTGTCTCACCGGCGGCCGGTGTATCACCGCCGACCGGAGTTTCACCGCCGCCGTCGTCGTCACCGTTACAGGCGGCCGCCACCACGAGCGCCGCGCCCATGACCAGCAGCGCCACGAAGATCGGACGACGGATGAAAGTGAAGACAGACATGAGTTGGCCTCCTGTTCGCATCAATGGTTTTGTGGATTGGCGACCGCTACTGCGGCCGGCCCCAGCGGCGAACATAGCGCAAGCGTCACGCGGCCGTCAACATGCAAGCCGGCCAGCGCCGGCTATTCCACGGTGAAGGCGGCGCGCATGCCCAAGTCGTAGTGGCCGGCAATGTTGCAGATGAGCACGTAGCTGCCCGGGTCCAGGTCGACGCTCACCTCTTGCGTCTCCCCGGCGTTAAACTCCGGCGCAGAGGCGACGACGTCCAACTGCGATTCGTCGGCCTGGGCGTTAGCCGTGGGAAGCGCGTCCGGCGCAAGGTCTGTCTTGATCACCCGAAAGTTGTGAACGATGGTGCCGTCATTGGAGACGCTGAAGGTCAACGCGCCGGCGCCTGCGGCGTCCTGCGCGGGGTTGACCGCGAACTCCTCCAACCCGACATCCACGGTGGTAGCAGCGCCGGCGGGCGTCTCGCCAGCGGCCGGAGTCTCGCCGACGGCCGGAGTCTCACCTGCGGGCGGGGTCTCGCCGACAGCGTCAACGGGGGTCTCGCCGTCGTCGTCGTCATCGCCGCAGGCTGCCGCTACGATGAGCGCTACGCCCAGCACCAGCAGCGCCACGAAGATGCGGCTACGAACAAAGGACAAGATGGACATGAAGGGTTCCTCCTGTTCTGATCGATTAGTTTTCCAACCGTTTACAACGATAGAGCCAGCCTTCCGGATTGCTTGTGCGCCGCGCCACCAGCACTACTCCGTAACCGAGATCTGCCCCCACATCTCCAGGGGGTGGACGTCGCAGCGGAAGACAAGCGTAGCCGGCTGGTCCAGGGAGAAGGTGAACTCGTCCGTCTCCCCGTTCTGGATGATGGCGGTAGTGAAATCATCGTCGGAGCTCCACTCGCCGTCCAGGCCGGCGATACGCAGGTTGTGAGGGTTTAGCCCCGTGTTGCTGAGACGTATGGTCACCTCTTGGCCCACTTTCACCTGGAAGTTGTTAAGGGAAAAGGAGTTATCCAGGGAATCGGTTTCAGTGACGCCATCGCTGGGCTCCAGGAACTCCGCCTGCACATCCTGAGCGGTGGCGGGCCGCTCAGGTTGGCCCGCGCTGGGGGTGGGCACGACGCCGGGGGCGGCAGGCGTCGCGGCCGGCGGCGGCGTCCCGGAGGGAGCGGGGGCGCGCTGGGTCTGACCGCAGGCCACCTCGATGAAGGGGCCGGTGGGCGGCTCGATCGGGCCGGTGAAGACCTGGGCGCCCTCCTCGTGCTCCGCGGCCTGCGTCTGGAAGTCAGCACGCTCCACCGTTATCTCGTCGTTGTCCATGGAGATGTCCACGATCCTGACCACCTCATCATCGATGCGCAGCAGACTGGCCGCTGTCAGCTCCCCGACATCCGTCAGGACGAAGATCGTATCCGCAGCGCCGACGGCCGCCGCGAGCTTCTTACCCCTGAGTAGGTCGGCGTGGTCGGCTTCCTCCACGGCCGCCTCCCAGCCCTTCTCGCTGATGGCGCTGAGGTTATCGGGCAGGTCCAGGCCGGGCATAGAGCCGGTGATGAGAGCGATTAACTGATCAATCTGGAAGTCGTTCATGGGGCCGCCCTGGTCCTCCGCCCACGCCGGCATCAGCGTCCCCAGGCGACCGCAACGGATGGTGTCCCGAAAGCGGCTCTGGATCTCCATGAGCTTGCCGGGGTCGGGCCCGGTTTTTCCCGGGTCGTCCGGGTCTGCCATCATTGGCCGGTTGGCCTCCAGGTTGAGGGGCAAACCGGGCAGCAGCGTGTTCTCCAGACTGCCCAGCCCGTTGAGACCGTGGCAGGAGCGGCAGTTCAGCGAGAATAGCTTGCCCCCCCGCTCCGCGTTCTGGACAAGCTGGCGCTGCTCCGCGTCGTCGGCGCGGACGTTGTCCCAGATGAAGTAGAGGAACGTGCCGATTAGGACCAGGAACATCAGCCCGATCATCACGTTGACCTGCTTGCTGGTGTTCATCGGGTTGCGGGCGCCTCTCCTCTCGCTCTCGCTAAGCCGCTACGCGTCATAGGGGACGGTCTTGGACGGGTTCTCCGGGCCGCCCTTCTCCGCCACCGTCAAGCCGGTGCTAACCTTGATGCTGTTGTCGTCCTGCACCTCCAGGGGGAAGACGTCCATCGGGCGCGGTGCTGGACCGGCGACCAGAATACCGCCCTCTTTGGTGTAGGTGGAGCCGTGGCAGGGGCAGCGAAACCAGCCCGTGCGGCCCAGGAAGGTAAAGTCGGCCCGCCAGGGCACGGTGCACCCCAGGTGGGGGCACTTGCGCCACAACGCCAGCAACCCGCCCGGCGTCTCCTCTCCGTTGGGGGTAACCCCAGGCTCCAGGTTCAGCAGGAAGAATCTGCCCTCCGGGATCGCTACCGGCTCGTCTCCCGGCCCCGGGATCAGGTCTTTGCTCACGAACACATCGCGGGCAGCGCCGGTCACCTTGCGGGGATAGAAGAAGTCCAGAGAGGGACCTATAAGCCCCACCATGGCGAGGCCAATGGTTGTCCAGAAGCCACCCAGTATGAACAGACGACGAGTGAGCACATGCCGCTTTGGCACCGGCGTGGCGACCGGTGTATCGACGGTGGCAGCGGCCGGCTGTTCGGCAGCCGCCGGTTCGGGCTGCGCCGGTGCGCCCTCGGGCTGCGGTTCTTCAGTATTGGATTCCATACCGTATCACCTCTCTCCTCATCATCCCCCAACTGCCCCCCGTATTTGATCCCGGTGATGGCGTAGATGGGCTAAGCAAATGCGCTTACCCCTCGTCCACCTTGATGTTCCATGGCGCTATCAGGTCCTGGCCCTCGCCACGGAAGAAGCTGCCTATCAGGGTCAAGGCGAGGTATCCGAATATCACTCCCGTGTACATTACGATCATGACGTCGCGTCTCGTTCGCACCCAGCCCAGGCGGAACATGGTATAGATTATCAACCCCGGGAAGACGACGATAGTGAGGGTGAGAGGGATCACCTGTTCGGCCATCGCGGCCGGGATGTTGAGATGCTCACCTCCCCAGCCGTGGATGTTACTTAGGCCGATGAAACCGAGGTCCCAGTCGCCGATCGAGTCGTTGAACGGCCAGGCGATGTTGTCGAGATCTTCCGGCCAGTTCACTCCGAGGACTTCGAACTCCAACCGCTTGGAGAAGTCCTTGGTGGAGACGATGCCTAAGTGCTTGGCGCCCGCCTCGTCCCGCAGGCAGGGCCAGCCGACGTCCTCAGCGGCCTCCGGGCAGGACGGGATCCAGCGGGTCAGCATCTCCGTCTTAAAGTCAACCAGGGGCGTCAATCTCGTGTCGCCCGCGTCCAGCGTCACCAGTCCGAAGCTGACGACAGTCGCGTAGATGATGGTGATGACTGTAATGCGCACAGAGTACTTCGTGCCGAACCACAGCCCCTGCATATGCCGGCTGCGGTCTATAAAGGGGATAGCGGCGAAAAACCCGAGGGCTATCGTCGGTATCAGAACGCCGGCCCAGGCCTTGTCCATGTGGAGGAGGAGCTCCTGGAGGTTGAGGAAGTACCAGGGCGCCTTGGACGGGTTCGGCGTCACGTCTAGGTTGGCGCGGTTGAGCAGGGGAGCGTTTATGAACACCGATAGGATCACGAAGGTGATCGTAAACAGCACCGCCGAGATAAACTCGATGAACACCAGGTCCGGCCAGACCAGCACCTCCTCCTCCCGCACACGCTTGGGTCGGGGCCTCGCGGGGGCTGCTGTGGCCTGTCGCTGGGCCTGTACGGCCATACCTGTGCCTTCGGCCTCCTAGAGCGGGCGCGCCATACCGCCGTCGCGGCGGATGCGCCAGAAGTGGACCGCCATCATGATCGCCGCTAGCAGGGGCAGCGCGATGACGTGTAGCGTGTAGAAACGGATCAACGCCGGCTGACCGATCTCGAACCCCCCGAATATTACTGTCTGCACCTCGTCCCCCAGGTAGGGGGACGAGCCGCCGATGCCGTGGCCAACGGTCACCGCCCATAGGGCGAGCTGATCCCAGGGGAGCAGGTAGCCTGTGAAGCTGAGGACCAGGGTGAGGACAAGGAGCACCACGCCCACTACCCAGTTGAACTCCCGCGGTGGTTTGTAGGCCCCGGTGTAGAACACCCGCATCATGTGCAGGAACACCAGGATCACCATAGCGTGGGCGGTCCAGCGGTGCATGTTCCGCATCAGGAGGCCGAACTTGACGTTGGTCTCCAGGGCAGCGATGTCCTGGTAGGCGCGGTCCACGGAGGGCACGTAGTAGAACATCAGCAGCACACCCGTGATGGTGAGAACGATGAACATGAAGAACGTCAGGCCGCCCAGGCAATAAGTGTATGTGACCCTGACATGGGTGCGCTGTAGCCGCGTGGGGTGCAGGTGGAGGAAGACGTTGGTGGCCACCACCAGCATCTGGTTGCGGGGAGTATTGGGGTAGCCGGAGCGGAAGATGGACTGCCAGATGTAGTTGTGGAACAGCCTATCGTAGATGCGGTCCTGGAGCAGCTGTATCCTCTCGGACAAGTTGCGTGGTTTGCCAGGCTCTTCCGTGGCCGACATCTAAGCTCGCCTCAGCGTGACCACCAGGCGCCGAACAGTACCATGATGAGCAACGATCCAAGGATGGTGAATAGAACCGCTAGGAACTCGAACCCCTCAGGCACCTGGCGAAACAGGATATCCAACGGGGGCATGCCGATCGGTCCTTCCTATCTGAGCCCGCCCAATAGGGCCGTTACGGCGACAGATTGTGAAGTTCTTAGCAAAGCGCAGGCTAGCACCACCACTACCTAGTGTCAAGAGCGGCAGGGGCAGGGCGGCCAACATATCCGGCAGCCGACTGACGCTACGCTCAGGGGCCAAGTCTAGTGCCGGAAGTGGCGCTCGCCGCTGAACACCATCGCCACCCCGTACTCGTCGCAGACTTCGACCGCCTCCTCGTCCCGCACGGCGCCCCCGGGCTGGATGATCGCCGTCACGCCGGCCCGACAGGCCATCTCCACAGCGTCGTCACGGGCGAAGGGGAAGAAGGCGTCCGAAGCCAGGACGGCGCCCTTCGCCTTCTCGCCGGCCAGACGGAGCGCCAACTCCACCGGCGTCTTGCGGTTCTGCTGGCCGCCGCCGATGCCCACGGTGGCCCCGTCCTTGGCGACGACGATAGCGTTGGACTTGACGTGCTTCACCACCTTCCAGGCGAATCGGAGGTCAGCCAGCTCCCCGGCCGTGGGCGCCCGCTTGGTCACCACTCGCAGCTCCAGCCTGTCGTCCGGACAGCGGTCGGCGTCCTGCACCAGGAGCCCCCCGGTGACGCGGCGGTAGTCCAGGTCCGCGGCCGGAGCCCCTTCGACTTCGCTCAGGGCAGGCCCTTCCGGCAGGCGTCCAGACGGGCCCAGACGGGCCCCCGCCCGGGGGCGGATGTCCGCCCGCAGGATGCGCAGGTCGCGGCGCTTCTGCAGGCGCTGCAGCGCCGCCGGCTCGTAGTCCGGCGCGACGATGACGTCGTAGCGCATCCCCTTCATCGCCGCCACCATCGACTCCGTGACCGGGCGGTTGGCGGCGATGATCCCCCCGAACGGAGACACGGGGTCCGACTCGAAGGCGCGGCGATAGGCCTCGGCGATCTCCTCGTGGCTGGCGATGCCGCAGGGGCTGGCGTGCTTGACGATGACGACCGACGGGTCGTCGAACTCCATCACCGCCTGCCAGGCGGCGTCTGCGTCCATGACGTTTATGTAGGAGAGGTCGAGCCCGTGCAGCTTCTCCGCGGCGACGATGCCGCCAGCGGGGGCGCCGACCCGCTCCTCGCGGTAGAGGGCGGCCCGCTGGTGGGGGTTCTCGCCGTAGCGGAGGTCAAGCGCCTTGTCGAAGGCCAGGGTCATCCGCTCGGGGAACGCCTCCTCGCCCCGCCCAGACGGGCCCAGGCGGGCCCCCGTCCGGGGGCGGGCGTCTGCCCGCAGGTACTGGACGATCGCCGTATCGTAGTGGGCGGTGTGCTGGAACGCCTTCTCGGCCAGGCGGCGTCGGAACTCCAGCGGCACGTTGTCCGCCGCTCCGTCCCCGGTGCGCCCAGACGGGCGGGCGTCTGCCCGCAGGCGGTCCAGCGCCCCGGCGTAGTCGGCGGGGTCGACGAGGACTAGGACGAACGGGTAGTTCTTGGCGGCGGCGCGGATGATCGCCGGCCCGCCGATATCGATCTGCTCCAGGCACTCGTCGTGAGCGGCGCCGGAGGCCACCGTCTCCACGAACGGGTAGAGGTTGACGCAGACGAGGTCGATGGGCGGGATATCGTTGCGGCGGAGGTCGTCCATATGCTCCGGCAGGTCGCGGCGGGCGAGGACGCCGCCGTAGAGGATGGGGTGGATGCTCTTGATGCGGCCGCCCAGGATCTCCGGGAAGCCGGTAAGGGAGGAGATGCCGCGCACGCTGAGGCCGGCCTCCGCCAGGGCCCTCTGGGTGCCGCCGGTGGAGTATATCTCGAACCCCAGCTCCGCCAGCTCGCGGGCGAACTCCTGGACGCCCGCCTTATCGCTTACGGAGATGAAGGCGATCATGCCCAGCCCTCCTCGTCCTCCCCGGCTTCCTCCCGCGCCTGGAACTCGTCCGCCACCTCGGTCACCACCTCGCCCTGGCCGCCGCAGAGGGGGCAGGTGGCCATGCCCGGGGTCGCCTCGTCCATCCCCTGGTACTCCATCAGCTTGTCGTCCTCGATCCAGATGTAGGACTTCTCAGGGTCGTAGTCCTCTATGCCCTGGATCTCGTGGCTCTGGCCCGCCTCGTCCACCCACATCACCCGATCCTGGCCCGACACGTGCTCCCGGAAGAAGACGTCCAGCGCCTCCGGCGCGCTGCCGGCCTCCACCTGCTCCTCCCACTCTACCTCCTCATGACGCGTCTCCTCCGGCTCCTCCCCGGCGCGACGCCCGCCGTACATCCGTAACCAGTCTCGGGCCCCGCTGGGCATCCGCTCGGTGTAGAAGACGCGGAACGTGGGCATCGGGCTAGGCCCACTCCACCCCTTCGCCCCGAACCACCTCGCCCACGGCCAGCGCCCCCGGCAGCTTCGAGCGCACGGCATCGGCGTCCGCGGGGACCACCGCCAGGACGATGCCCAGCCCCATGTTGAAGGTGCGGTACATCTCCTCCTCGGCGATGTTACCGCGCTCCCGGATCAGACGGAACAGCGGCGGCGTCTCCCAGGCCGAACGGTCGATGCGGGCACCCAGCCCCTGGGGCAGGATGCGGGGGACGTTGCCGGGGATGCCGCCGCCGGTGATGTGGGCGATACCCCTGAGCTGCGGCAGGACAGGCTTCAGGTCGCGGTAGTAGCAGCGGTGGGGCGCCAGCAGCGCCTCTCCCAGGCTGCCGTCCAGGCTGGGGTAGGTGCGGTTCAGCCGCTCTCTCTCCTCCTCCACGTCACCGTCGAACCCCACGCCGAACAGCTTGCGCACCAGCGAGTATCCGTTGGTGTGCAACCCGTCCGAGGACAGCCCCAGGAGGACGTCACCCTCACGGATGCGCGAGCCGTCGATCACGGCCTCCCGCTCCACCACGCCCAGGACGAACCCCACCAGGTCGAAGTCGCCCGTAGCGTAGAGGCCGGGCATGTCGGCCGTCTCACCGCCCAGGAGGGCGCAACCGGCCTCGCGGCAGGCCGCGGCCACGCCGCTGACCAGCGCCAGCTTCGCCTCATCCGTCACGCCGCTGCCGCCGATGTAGTCCAGGAAGAACAGCGGCTCCGCGCCGGCGGTGAGGATATCGTTCACGCAGTGGTTCACCAGGTCGTGGCCCAGCCCCT
>JADFNQ010000016.1 GCA_022563285.1 Chloroflexota bacterium
AGTAGGGCGGACGTTCTTCCCCACCTCCGCCGGGTCGATCTCCAGATGGATGATCTTGGCGTTGGGGGCGAAGTCCTTGAGCCGGCCCGTAATCCGGTCATCGAACCGCACGCCCACGCCGATGAGCAGGTCGGACTCGTGGATGGCGATGTTGTTCCAGTACATGCCGTGCATGCCGGGCATGCCCAGGTACAGCGGGTGGGTGCCGGGGAAGCCGCTGATGCCCAGGAGGGTGGTGATGACGGGGATGTTGGCCTTCTCCGCCAGCTCCCGTATCTCCTGGAAAGCCTGGGAGATGATTACACCGTGCCCGGACAGGATCACGGGCCGCTTCGCCTCCGCTATGAGCTCCGCGGCCTTGCTGACTTCCTGCGGGTCCGGGTAGAGGCGGGGCCGGTACCCGCTCAACTGAACCTTCTCCGGCCAGACGAACTCCGCCTTCTGCTGCAGGACGTCGCGGGGGATGTCCACCAGCACCGGCCCGGGACGGCCGGTGGACGCGATGTAGAATGCCTCACGCATCACTCTGGGGATCTCCGCCGCATCCATCACGAGGTAGTTGTGCTTGGTGATGGGGATGGTAATGCCGGTAATGTCCGCCTCCTGGAAGCCGTCGCGCCCGATGAGAGCCTTGATCACGGCCCCCGTGACGAACAGTGTGGGCACGGAGTCCATCCAGGCGTTGGCGATGCCGGTGACGATATTAGTGGCGCCGGGACCGGAGGTGGCGAAGCACACCCCGACCTTGCCAGTTACGCGGGCGTAGGCGTCGGCGGCGTGGGCCGCGCACTGCTCGTGCTTTACGAGGTAGTGGCGTACCTTGGGGTAGTAGTTGGGAATCTGGTCATATAGCGGCAGGTTGGCGCCGCCGGGCAGACCGAAGACGTGTTCGGTCCCCTCCCTGACCAGGGCCTCCATCACCATTTGGGATCCCGTCAACTCCTCCATGACTACACTCCTCTAGACACCACTCGACTCATTAGTGTTACAGTCATCCGGTAATTGCTATCCGCATACCGCGCCCTCAGACGCCGAAGACACGAGCTTGGCGTACTTGGCTAGGGCGCCGCTGGTGTACTTGGGCGCCGGAGGCTGCCAGGCCTCCCGCCGCCGCTTCAGCTCCTCCTCCGGGACCTGGACGTCTATGCGTCGGTTGGGTATGTCCAGACTTATGACGTCGCCGTGGCGGATGAGGGCGATAGGGCCGCCGACGGCGGCCTCCGGCGCCACGTGGCCGATCATGAAGCCGCGTGTCGCCCCCGAGAAGCGGCCGTCGGTGATAAGCGCCACGTCCTCGTCCAGCCCCTGGCCGGCGATGGCGGCGGTCACCGCCAGCATCTCGCGCATGCCGGGCCCGCCCTTGGGCCCTTCGTAGCGGATAACGATCACGTCGCCGGCCTTGATCCGCCGCTCGCGGACGGCTTCGAAGGTCGCCTCTTCGCCGTCGAAGATGAGGGCGGGGCCGCTGAACTGCTGCTTCTTGACGCCGCTGGTCTTCATCACGCAGCCTTCCGGCGCCAGGTTACCCCGCAAGACGACAAGCGTACCCGTGGGCTCCAGCGGCTTATCGACGGGCAGGACCACGTCCTGCCCGTCGCCGAACTGAAGGCCGGACAGGTTCTCAGCCACCGTCCCGCCGGTGACGGTCATCGCGCCGCCGTTCAGCAGGCCCGCGTCCAGCAGCTCCTTCATCACCCGCGGCACGCCGCCAACCCGGTCGAGGTCGACCATGACGTAGCGGCCACCAGGCCGGGTATCGACGATATGAGGAGTGCGCCGGCCGATACGGTCGAAGTCGTCCAGGGAGAGCGGCACGCCGGCCTCGCGGGCGATCGCCAGCAGGTGGAGGGCGGCGTTGGTGGAGCCACCGATAGCCACCGCGATCGCGATGGCGTTCTCGAACGCCTCCTTGGTGAGGATATCGCGGGGTTTGATGTCCGCCTCCAGCAGGCTCAGGACCGTCTCGCCGCTGCGGCGGCAGATATCGTCGCGGCGGGGGTCGGCGGCGGGGATAGAGGCGCTGTAGGGCAGGGCCATGCCCATCGCCTCGCTGGCGCAGGCCATCGTGTTGGCGGTGTACATGCCGGCGCAAGAGCCTTCGCCCGGGCAGGCGGCGCACTCCAACTCGTACAGCTCCTCTTCGGTCATCCGTCCCGCCTCGTACGCGCCGACGCCCTCGAACACGTCCTGCACGGTGACATCGCGGCCTTGATAGCGGCCGGGCATAATGGTGCCGCCGTAGAGGAAGACGGAGGGTACGTTCAAGCGGGCAGCGGCCATCAGGGAGCCGGGGAGGCTCTTATCGCAGCCGGCGACCGTCACCAGGGCGTCGTAGGCGTGGGCCATCACCATCAGCTCGATGGAGTCGGCGATGATCTCGCGGCTGACCAGGGACGCCTTCATCCCTTCGTGGCCCATGGCGATGCCGTCGGACACGGCGATCGTGCCGAACTCGCGCGAGGTGCCGCCGCCGCTGGCGACTCCTTCCTTCACGCGGTCCGCTAGGCGATCCAGGTGGACGTTGCAGGGCGTGGCCTCGTTCCAGGTGCTGGCCACCGCCACGAACGGCTTTTGGATGTCCTCGTCCGACAGGCCCATGGCGCGCAGGTAGGAGCGGTTGGGCGCCCGCGCCGGGCCCCCCTTCATCGCCTCGCTTCTCAGCCTCTTCGCCGTCACCATCTGCTTCGACGCTCCCGGGTAAACTAAACTAGTCCCGACCCTAAAGGGACGGGACTTCTGGTCGTCTCGTGGTACCACCCTTCTTCTCCGAGGACTGCCGTTTGAGCCTATGCCCTCGAAGCACTCTTACGCTGTAACGGGCGCTCCCGAACGGACCTACTGTGGTTCAGCCCGCTGGCTCAGGTGGCGAGTTCGAGGCCGCTCGCTGCCGTGCTTGCACCAGGACGCCGGCTCTCTGGAGCGAATCGGCTACTCTACTACTCCCCTTCGTAGCCTCTGCCTATGCGGGATTGGCGTGTATGAAAAATTGTAGCTAGCGCATAGGCCAAAGTCAAGCAAATACTGGCTTTACCGTAGATTCCTCCAATCTCAATCGCCCGATGTCGCCGCGATCGCCGCCTCCGGTAGCTCCACTCGGTCCCCCGTCCCCAAGCCGTGGCGCCCGAACCACCCCTGGTTCACCTCCAGGGCGTAGCGGTAGGGGCTAGGCGACTGGTGCAGCTCCGTGGAGAGCGGCTCCATCTCCTGCACGTCCAGGATCATGCCGTCGGCGGCGATGAAGGCGATGGACAGGGGGATGGAGGTATCCCTCATCCAGAAGCCGGTCGTCGTATCATTCGGAAAGACGAACAGCATCCCCTGATCCTCCGGTAGCTCCTCGCGGAACATCAGTCCGCGGCTGCGCTCCTCGGCGCTCCGCGGCAGTTCCACCGTCAGCTCCTCGTGCGAGCCTCTCTCATCGGTCAGGACGACGGTCGCCGTGGCAAGGCCAGCGTCACCGCCGCCGCAGGCTACGGCCACCGCCAAGGCCAGGACCGCGGCGAACGCGAAGACAGACCGCACCGTGGGTCGCCGTTCTAACGGGCGGCGGAGAGGCGCGCCAGCCGCCGCCGCCGGGCGGCGGCGGCGAACACGTCCACCGCCAGCCGCAGGGGCCCGATCATACGCAGGAAGTCCAGATAGGTCAGCTCGCCGCGGATGAGATGGCAGAAGAAGAGCCAGAACTTCTCGCTGCGGCGCATCACCGCCACGTAGGGCGGCGGCGCGAAGTGGAACAGCTCCTGCAGCTTGCGCGAAACGGTGAGTTCCGGCTGCAGTCGACGGTCTACGGCCCGCTGGTACGGCGATAGGTCGTCCGTTTCTCCGGCCAGGTACTGCAAAGCCGCCCGGGCCGCCATGCCACCGCTCTGGAACGCCGTGTGTATCCCCTCGCCGGAGAGGGGATCGATGAGCCCGGCGGCGTCGCCCACCAACGCCACCGGCCCGCGGGCGATGCTGGAGCCGGGAACGCGAATCGGCAGGTGGTGACCGCGCAGGTTCTCCAGCGCCTCCGCGCGGAACCCATATCGCAGGCAGAGGTCCGTCAGTTTAGGCCTGAGGGTGAAGGCGGCGTACTTCCAGGCGCCCACGCCGACGTTCAGGTGGTCCCCCTTGGGAAACACCCAGCCGTAGCCGCCGGCCAGCCCGCCCAGGTCCAACCCCACGAACTCCCGCCACTCCGCCGGAACGCCGTGCGGGTAAGGCACGTTCCCTTCGAGGGCCACCGCCTTCTCGGTCTCTGGCCGGATGCCGGTCGCGCGGCCGATGACCCCGTTGGCGCCGTCCGCGCCGATGAGAGCGCGGGCGGCGTAGGAACCGCGCTCGGTGCGTACGGTGACGTTACGGCCGTTGGTCTCCACAGAGCGCACCGGATCGTCATCCCGGAACTCGGCCCCGGCGGCGGCAGCGGCTTCCACCAGGTACGCGTCCAGACGAGAGCGCTGTGTCATGTAGGTGAGCGGCTCATCGTAGCGCCGTTCGAAGGGGGAGCCCAGACGCAGGGAGAACCGTGCCCCCATAACGGTGCGCTCGACCACCGGCAGGAGGTCGATCTCCTGGCAGGACGCAGCGCGCAGGGTGACGCCGCCGCCGCACGGCTTATCACGAGGGAACCGGGCGCGGTCCAGCAGCAGCACGGACGCCCCCTCACGGGCCAGGCTGCGGGCGGCGGTGCTGCCGGCGGGGCCGGCGCCGACGACGATTGCGTCGTAAGGCATTACGCCACCAGTTTAGCAGGCGGCGCACCCTCAGCGAATGGCACCGGAGCGGCTAGGCGTTGGAAACGGCGATGCCGGCGGACACCCAGAACAGGAGCTGGACGAAGACGCCGCCGCTGAGCAGCAGATAGGTGGCGGCCCGCTCTCGCCACTGTAAAGCGAGGCCCGCTATCAGGTTGACCGCCAGGATCGCCAACGCCGCGCCCGGTATCCACAGGATCTGACCGCGCGAATGGACGTCCGTGATGTCACCCAGGGGCGGAAACTCGATGGTTATCTGAGGGCTGAGGTCCGGGTAGATAGCGAACACGTATCCCCACAGGCCGAGGTTAATCAGGACGGCGGCCAGCGCCAGCCACTGTGCAACGCGGTCTGCCCAGATCGGATGACCGCCGACGATATCCCGCTGGACGGACTCCTCGCCGCCACGCCGCGCCGCCCGCTTGAACCGCTCCACCTCGGCGATGAACCGGGGCGGATCCTGGGGGCTGACCGCGTAGGTCACGGCCGACGTGCGCACATAGAGGATCTCCTCCGGCGAACGGTGAGTGGAGTAGAACAGCGCTTCCTTTCCCCCCACCAGTCCGCGGCCGACGTGCAGGCCGGGCCAGCTCAGCCCCGACAGGGTCGGCCGGTCCTCGCCGCGGCCCAGGGAGAAGCCCTCGATTCGCTCCATTGGGATGATGTGCCTCAGCGTCCCCCAGGCGATGGTGAGGCCGGAACGGTTCACCACGTAGTGCAGCGTATAGCAGGCGAAGGCCCAGAAGGCGAACACAACGGCCAGGACGATGAGCACGATCGCTCCGGTGATGGCCGCGAACTGAGTGAGGGAGATCGGCCAGGTAGCGGCCTTGGCGACGAGGGCCAGGCCCAGGATGGCGGCGATGACGGCAGGCACGGCCGCCACGGCTACACCCAGCATGCGCCGGGGCCGCTCTATGGTTACGCCTTGACCTTCGAGTAGCACGGAGTGCACCAGGAGGCGTACTTGGCGTTGCGGGCGGTAATCACATCGAAGTAGAGCTGCACCAGACGCTTGGCCACGGGCCCCATCTTGCCGGTCCCTATCGGGCGGTGGTCCAGCTCCACGACAGGCGTGATATGGGCGGCAGTGCCCGTCATGAAGCACTCGTCGGCGGCGTACATCTCGCTGCGGTCGATCTCCCGCTCCACGGTCTCCATTCCCAGCTCCTCGCGGGCCAGGGTGATCGCCGTCTCGCGGGTGATGCCCACGAGGATGTTGGAGGACGGAGGTGGCGTGATCAGCCGGTCGCCGTCAACGACGAAGATGTTCTCGCCGGATCCCTCGGAGACGTGACCGCGCTCGTCCAGCATGATCGCCTCATCGAAGCCGTTAAGCTGGGCCTCGGTCTTGGCCAGGGCAGAGTTGGCGTAGATGCCGGTGACCTTGGCGCGGGCGGGGATGGCCGTATCCTCCACGCGCCGCCAGGAGGAGGTGCAGCAGCGCGCGCCCTTCTCGATGTCCAGATACGGCCCGAACGGCGCGACGAACATCAGGAAGTCGTCGTCCAGGTCGTGGAGGCGGACACCCAGCACCTCGGAGCTCTTGTAGGCGAGGGGCCGGACGTAGACGTCCTCCCGGTATCCGGACATCTCGACCAGCTTGGTGGTGATGGAGTGAAGCTCCTCGTCGGAGTAGGGGAAGTCGATCCGCATGATGCGGCAGCTCCTGCGCAGGCGGTCGAAGTGGTCCTTCAGGCGGAACAGGTATATCTGCTGCTCCGCGTCGTTCCAGTTGCCGCGAATCCCCTCGAATACCCCCGTGCCGTAGTTGAAGGCGTGGGTCATGATGCCGATCTTGGCATCGGCCAGAGGCACGAACCGCTTCTGGAAGTAGGCGTGCGGTGTAGCGGCTTGGGGCATGCAATCGGCTCCTTTCGCGGCGGTGGCCCTAATTATAGGCAGGCCCGCGCGTTCGCGCCATAGCCCGATTCGTTGACTGGCCGGAGGGGGCGCTGCTATCGTGAGCTTGTCTCCCCGGCAGCCACGAAAGTAGGAGGCAGGCGCGCCGTCCCATGGGTCAATGGCTGAGGCTAGGCGATCTCGAACTGCTTGTGGTAAGCGATGGCGTCCTCCGCCAGGACGCCGGCGCGGTGTTCGGCCTCACCCCCCGCGTGATGTGGGAGCCCTACGTGCCGGAGCTGGACGGTAAGCACCGGCTGCCCATGGGGCTGAACTGCATGGTCGTGCGCGGCGAGGGGAAGACGGTGCTGGTGGAGACCGGCGTTGGAACGAAGGCGAGCCGCCTGCCCGGCGCGGCAGTGACTGAGGGGAGCGGCGCACTGCTCCGTAACCTGGAGCGGGAGGGCATCCGCCCCGAGGACGTGGACATCGTGGTGAACACCCACCTCCACTTCGACCACGCCGGCGGCAACACGCTCATCTCGGAGGGCAAGCCGGTGCCCGCGTTCCCCCGGGCGCGCTATCTGATCCAGAAGGGGGAGTGGCGGGTCGCCAGCAGCCCCAACGAGCGCACACGCGCCACCTATCTGGCGGAGAACTTCGAGCCGCTGGAGGACGCCCGCCAGGTCGAGCTGGTGGAGGGGGAGGTGGAGGTGATCAAGGGGCTGCGCCTGGTGCCCGCGCCCGGCCACACCGCCGACCACTGCATCGTGGAGCTGGACTCCGGCGGCGAGCTCGCGCTCTACGTGGGCGAGCTGGCCCAGCAGCCGGTTATGCTGGAGCGCATCGCCTGGATCTCCGCCTTCGACATCCTGCCCCTTGTGTCCCTGGAGACGAAGAAACGCGTCATCGAGCGGGCGCTGGAGCGGCGGGCGCTCATCGTCTCCGTGCACGCGCCCTATCCGGGCCTGGGGCGCCTGCGCCTGGAGGACTCCCGGCGCCGGTGGGAGCCGCTTGCCAGGAACGGCCAATGAGCGACGTGCCAGCCCCCACACTGCGCCGCACCTGCCTATACGAGGAGCACCTGAGCCTGGGCGCCCGCATGGTGCCGTTCTCCGGCTGGGAGATGCCCGTGCAGTACGGCGGCATCATCGAGGAGCACAATGCGGTGCGGCGGGCGGGCGGCATGTTCGACGTCTCCCACATGGGCCGCTTCGAGCTGCTCGGGCCGGAGGCCGCGGCGTTCCTGCGCTACGTCTGTACCTACGACATGGCCCGCCTCGCGCCCGGCCAGGGCCACTACGCCGTCGTCTGCAGGCCGGACGGCGGCATCATGGACGACGTCTACGTCTACTGCCTGGCGGAAGACCGCTACATGCTGGTGGCCAACGCCTCCAACGCCGACAAGATCCGTGACTGGCTGCGACAGCACAGACCGCGGTTCAAGGCTGAGATCGCTGACATTCACACCTCCACCTGCATGATCGCCGTGCAGGGCCCGCAGGCCCTTGAGCGGCTGGCCCGGGTGATGGACACGGAGTTCGTACGGTCGCTGAAGCCGCGCGCCTGCGCCGAGACGGATTGGGAGGGCAAGCCCCTGTTCGCCTCGCGCACCGGTTACACGGGTGAGGACGGGCTGGAGCTCGTGTCCCCCGCGCAGACCGGTCCGCGGCTGTGGCGCGCGCTCCTGGACGCCGGCATCACACCCTGCGGCCTGGGCGCCCGCGATACGCTGCGCCTGGAGGCCGCCCTCCTACTCTACGGGAACGACATGGACGAGACGGTCAACCCGTTCGAGGTGGGCCTGGGATGGGTGGTGACCTTGGACGACAGCGCCGAGTTCATAGGCCGGGCGGCCCTGATCCACGCCCGCGAGCGTGAGCCCGTACGCGCGCTGGCGTGCCTGAAGGCGGAGGAGAAGGGGGTGATGAGAGGCGGCCACCCCATCTTGCGTTCCGGCCAGGAGGTCGGTAAAGTCACCAGCGGCAGCTACTCGCCGGTCCTGGGCGTCAGCATCGGTATGGGATTCGTTCCGCCGCAGATGGCAGCCGAGGGAACGGAGTTCGCGGTGGACGTCCGCGGCCGGCTCCTCCCGGCTAGGGTAGTGCGCCGCCCGTTCTACAAGCGCCCCAAGGCCGGAAAGGAAAGCGAGGCTTAGTTGATCATCCCGCCCGATCTCCGCTACACGAAGGAGCATGAGTGGGTACGCCTGGCTGACGGCCCTTCGGCAGGCTCAGGACAGGCTATCGGCACGGTGGGAATCACGGACTACGCCCAGGACCAGCTGGGCGATATCGTGTACGTGAGCCTGCCGGAGGCGGGCAAGCAGCTCACCCAGCTCGCCGTGTTCGGGGAGATCGAGTCCGTCAAGGCGGTGTCCGAGCTGTATTCGCCCGTCACCGGTAAGGTCGTCGAACCGAACCAGGCCCTCACCGACAGCCCCGAGCTGATCAATGAATCGCCCTACGAACAGGGCTGGCTTATGAAGGTGCGCCTGGCCGACGAGAGCGAGATCCACAAGCTGCTCACCGCTGAACAGTACAGCGACTACATCGAGCGGGAGGGCGAATGACCTCCTCCGCCCACCCCTACATCCCTAACACCGACGAGGACCGCCGCGCCATGCTGGACGCCATCGGCGTGGCCACGGCGGACGAGCTGTTCGCCGACATCCCGCCGGAGCTGCGCATCGAAGGCCTGAACCTCTCTCCGGCGCTCCCGGAGCAGGAGCTGGTGCGGGAGATGGCCGCCCTGGCCGGGCGCAACCAGGTCCCCGGCGACGGCATGGCCTGCTTCCTGGGCGCCGGCGCCTACCGCCACTTCATCCCCAGCGTCGTCGGCCACGTGATCGGCCGCTCGGAGTTCTACACCGCCTACACCCCGTACCAGCCGGAGATCAGCCAGGGCACCCTGCAGACGATGTTCGAGCTGCAGTCCATGACCTGCGAGCTGATGGCGATGGACGTGGCCAACGCCGGCATGTACGACGGCGCCAGCGCCCTGGCCGAGGCCTGCCTCATGGCCTGCAACATCACCGGCCGCGACCGCATCGCCGTGCTGGACAGCGTCAACCAGGACTACGCGGCTGTGGTGCGTACCTACGCCCGCGGCCGCGGCCTGACGGTGGACGTAGTAGCCGACGGCAACCTGAGCGCCGAGCATGCCTGCCTGGCCGTCCAGCACCCCAACTTCTTCGGCTGCCTTGAGGACGTCTGGTCACACGAGGCGGCGGCCCACGCCACCGGCGCCCTCCTTATCGCCGTGGCCGACCCCATCTCGCTGGGGCTGCTGGCGCCGCCCGGCGGTTACAGTGCCGACATCGCCGTCGCCGAGGGGCAGAGCCTGGGCTGGCCGGTCGGCTTCGGCGGGCCCTACCTAGGGCTGTTCGCCTGCCGCCAGCAGTACCTGCGCCAGATGCCCGGTCGCATCGTCGGCCGCACCACGGACCTGGACGGCCGCACCGGCTACGTCCTCACCCTCCAGACGCGGGAGCAGCACATCCGGCGCGAGCGCGCCACCTCCAACATCTGCACCAGCCAGCAGCTCGTGGGGCTGGCCGCCGCCGTGTACCTGGCCGCGGTCGGCAAGCACGGCCTGCGCCAGATCGCCGAGACCTGCTACCACAGGGCGCACTACGCGGCAGAGCGCATCGCCGCCCTGCCCGGCTACTCCCTGGCGTTCCCGACGCCCTTTTTCAAGGAGTTCACCGTCCGCTGCCCCAAACCAGTCGAGGGGATACAGGAACTGCTGCTGGAGCAGGGCATAATCGGCGGCCTGGACGTCAGCGAGCGGGTGGAGAACGGGATGCTCCTCTGCGTCACGGAGGTCAACACGCGGGAAGAGATCGACCGTCTTATCGCGGCGCTGGCGGAGGTCAACCCATGACCACCGCCGAGCGAAGCAAAGCCAACCCCAAGACGGCAGACTTCGGCGCCAGCCTCACGTTTGACCTCAGCCGGCCCGGGCGCAGGGGCGTCCTGCTGCCGGAGCCGGACGTGCCGCAGGCCGAGCTGCCGGAGCCCCGCTTCCTGCGCTCGGACCTAGAGCTGCCGGAGCTATCGCAGAACCAGGTGGTCCGCTACTTCCTAGGGCTGAGCCGCCTCAACTACGGCGTGGACACGGGCTTCTATCCCCTCGGCTCCTGCACCATGAAGTACAACCCCAGGGTCAACGAGGACGTCGGCCGCCTGCCCGGCTTCACCCTGGTCCACCCCCTCCAGCCCCAGGCCACCATCCAGGGCGCGCTCGCCGTCCTCCACCAGCTCCAATCGGCCCTGGCGGCGATCACCGGCATGGACAGCATCGGCTTGGCCCCGGCCGCGGGCGCGCAGGGGGAGCTGTGCGGCATCCTCATGATCAAGACCTACCTGGAGGAGCGCGGCGAATCCGACCGCCGCCGCAAGGTCCTCATCCCTGACTCCGCTCACGGAACGAACCCGGCCACGGCGGCGATGTGTGGCTTCGAGGTCGTCACCATCCCCTCCGACCGCGTCGGCAACACCGATATGGCGGCCCTGGAGTCGGCCCTGGACGATGGCGTGGCGGCGATGATGCTCACCCTGCCTTCGACCCTGGGGCTGTTCGACCCCAACATCGAGCGTATCGCCGAGACGCTGCACCGCCACGGCGCCCTCCTCTACGGCGACGGCGCCAACCAGAACGCCTTCCTGGGCCGCGCCCGCTTCGGTGATTTGGGGTTCGACGTGGTGCACCTGAACCTGCACAAGACGTTCTCCACCCCCCACGGCGGCGGCGGCCCCGGCGCCGGCCCCGTCTGCGTCAAGGCCAAGCTTGCCCCCTATCTGCCGGCGCCGGTCGTGGAGGCGGACGGGGACACGTACCGTCTCGCCACCCCGGAGCGCAGTATCGGCAAGACCACCGCCTTCCACGGCAGCTTCGGCGTCCTGGTACGCGCCCTGACCTACATCCGCTCTCTGGGCGCGGAGGGGCTGCGCGCCGTCAGCGAGAACGCCGTCATCAACGCCAACTACGTCCTCGCCCGCCTGCGCGGCGCCTACCACCTGCCCTACGACCACCCCTGCATGCACGAGGTGGTGTTCTCCGGCAGCCGGCAAAGGGCCAAAGGCGTCAAGACGCTGGACATCGCCAAGCGGCTCATCGACTACGGCTTCCACCCGCCGACGATCTACTTCCCGCTCATCGTGGACGAGGCGCTGATGGTGGAGCCGACGGAGTCGGAGGGTAAGGAGGCGCTGGACGCCTTCTGCGAGGCGATGCTGGCGATTGCGCGGGAGGCGAAGGAGGAACCGGAGCTGGTGCGAGGCGCCCCCTACCAGGCCCCTCTGCGCCGCTTGGACGAGGCCACCGCCGCCCGCAGGCCGTACCTGCGCTGGCGGGCACCCGCACAAGGAGAAAGCGCTTGAGCAACGACCCGGCGACCGGCCCAGACCAGACTTTCGGCGAGCTCGTCGTACCGGCGCGGCTGCTGCTGGGCCCCGGCCCCTCCAACGTCCACCCCCGCGTCTACCGGGCGATGATGGCGCCCGTCATCGGCTACCTGGACCCGCAGTTCCTCCAGCTCCTGGACGATACGCAGCGCCCCCTGCGCGCCCTCTTCCGCACCGAGAACGACATGAGCATCGCCATCTCCGGAACCGGCACGGCCGGTATGGAGACCGCGGTCTACAACGTCCTCGAGCCCGGCGACACGGCGATCGTCGGCATGAACGGCTTCTTCGGCGACCGCATCTCCCAGATGGCCCGCCGCTGCGGGGGCGAGGTCGTGCCCATCGAGGCCGAGTGGGGACGCATCATAGAGCCGGAGCAGGTCGAGGAGGCGCTCAAGGCGAACCCCGGCGCCAAGCTGGTCGCCATCGTCCACGGGGAGACCAGCACCGGCATCCTCCAGCCGCTGGAGGAGATCTCGCGCATCGTCCACGCCCACGACGCGCTGCTGCTGGTGGACGCCGTCACCTCTCTGTCCGGCTGTGAGCTGCGCATCGACGACTGGGGTGT
>JADFNQ010000181.1 GCA_022563285.1 Chloroflexota bacterium
CCTCAGGCCGCTCGGACAGCCAGCGCCGGTGATAGGCAAGCGCCTCCGGGAGCATGATGGCGTTGACGGCCGCGGGCGCCTCCGCGATGTGGGGCAGAGAGACCTCGTCCGTCTGTGCCTTCAACTCCTTCAGCACGAATATGGCGGCGCGGACCGCCTCCAGCACCTCGGCGTCCACGTTGTCGAAGAAGTACTCGCGGGGCACGCCCACGCGCAGGCCTTCCAGGCGCGGGCCCTTCAGCGCCGCTTCGTAGTCGGGCACCGGCTCCTCGCTGCTCGACTCCTCCCGCGGGTCGTGGCCGGCGATCGCCTTGAGGATGATGGCGGCGTCGGCGGCGCTGCGGGCCATCGGCCCGACATGGTCCAGGGCCCAGCTCAGGGGGACCACCCCGCGCCGGCTCACACGACCGTAGGTAGGCTTGAGGCCGGTAATGCCGCACAGAGAGGAGGGGGCGCGTATGGAGCCGCCGGTGTCCGTGCCCAGGGCGCCCAGCGTCATCCCGGTGGCCACTGCCGCGCCGGAGCCGGAGCTGGAACCGCCGCTCATCCGCGTCAGGTCCCAGGGGTTGTGCGTGCCGCCGTAGTGGGGGTTGACCCCCGTGATCCCGAAGGCGAACTCGTGCATGTTCAGCTTGCCCAGGATGACGGCGCCGGCTGCCTTGAGCCGGGCCGTGACCTCCGCGTCCTCGCCGGGCACGCGCTCGGCCATGATCTTGGAGCCGGCGGTGGTGCGGACGCCGGCGGTGTCGAACAGGTCCTTGAGGGCGAGGGGGATGCCGTGCAGCGGCCCCTTGTAGTTGTTGCGGGCGATGGCGCCGGCGGCCTGCTGCGCGGCGGCCAGCGCATCCTCGCGGGTCACCGTGATGAAGGCGCGCACCTGCGCGTCCAGGCTGCCGATGCGCTGCAGGCAGGCCTCCGTGAGCTCTACCGGAGAGAGCTTTCTCTTAGCGATGAGCGCCGCGGCCTGAGTGATGGAGAGACGGGCTAATTCGGCGGTGGTCATCGTGGTGCCTGGGGGCGGGGCCGGAAGCGGGCCGCTGGCTCGGCCTCGCGGTAGTCCACGCCGGCGAGGGCGGCGCTCCCGGCCTGCACGAAGGGCAGGATGGTGGCCAGGGCGGCGATCCGCTCCTCGGGGAGGGCTACGCCGGCGAGCGCGGCCAGCCGGTCGATCACTTTGCGGGGGTCGTCCTGCATCTCTTTTTTAGTGGGCCTCTGGCCAAGGACAATGCGACGCCGCTGAGCCTCTGTCAACGGGGAGCGGCGACCTGACGCCGCGTTCTAGGCGGTCGCCAGCTCCTCTTCGCTCACCTGGCCGTCCACTATCCGGAAGGCCCGCACCGCCGGTTCACCCGGGCTCATCAGCGAGACGAGCACGTAGAACGTCTCCGGCCAGAACGCCAACCGTACGTCCGTGCCGGAGGGATAGGCTTCGCTGGCGGTGTGGGAGTGGTAGATGACCAGGAACTCCCAGCCGTTCTGCTCGCACTCACGGTGTATGCGGAACAGGTCCTGGGGGTCCACGCTGTACCGGTAAGGGCTGGCCTCGGCGTTCTTGGCCCGGAACAGCTTCTCGGCGCGGCCGTCCTGCCCGGCGATGATGCCGCAGCACTCGTTGGGCGCCTCCTCGCGGGCGTGGCCGATCATCTCCTCGATGTATGCCTGGGGCAGGGTCAGCACAGGCCGCTCACCACCAGATCTTCCCCTCCACTTCCTCCGGCGCGAGCTGCTCGTACTCCTTCGTCCACAGAGCGGTGGAGAGGTACTTCCAGCCGCCGTCGGCCAGGAGAGCGACGATGTCGCCACCGTCCATCCGGGACGCCATCCGCTGGGCGGTGCGCATAACGGCGCCAGACGATATGCCGGCGAATATCCCTTCCTTCTCCATCAGCTCCTTCACCGCCGCAAAGGAGGTGCGCGAGTCTACTACGATCCGCCCGTCCAGCACGGACTCGTCGAGGATGGGGGGGATGAACCCCTCCTCCAGGCTGCGCAGACCCTGCACCAGGTCGCCCGGGTGGGGGACCGCCGCCACGACCTTGATCTCCGGGTTGTGCTCCTTGAGCCGGCGGCCGACGCCTGTGAGCGTGCCGCCGGTGCCCAGCCCGGCCACGAAGGCGCTCACCTCGGGGAGGTCGCGCAGGATCTCTGCCCCCGTGGTCTCGTAGTGGGCGCGGAGGTTCGCCTCGTTGCCGTACTGGTAGGGCATGTAGTAGCGGTCCGGCTCCTCGGCGACCATGCGCTGCGCCATGAATATCGCGTCGTTCGTGCTGCGCGCCCCCTCCGCGTAGACGACCTCGGCGCCGAACGCCCGCAATAGCTGCTCCCGCTCCGGGGTCACGATGTCCGGCAACACGCAAAGAAGACGATACCCCTTGACCCGCGCCACCATCGCCAGGCTGATGCCGGTGTTGCCGCTGGTGGGCTCCAGGATCGTCTTGTCCGGCGTCAGCTCGCCGCTCTCCACGGCGGCGTTGATCATGTACAGGGCTATGCGGTCCTTGAGGGAGCCGGTGGGGTTCTGGCCCTCCAGCTTGGCGTAGATGTTGACGCCCGCCTTGGGGCTGGAGCGCCCCAGCAGCACGAGCGGCGTATCGCCGATGGCGTCGAGGATGCTTTGAAAGGGCATGGTTGTGGCTCAGGCCGTTCACAGGTAGCCCAACACGGCGGAGATGCGCGGTAATTTAGAGTATAGCGGATGCGACATACGGCGTCATTTGCGCGCCAAAGCCGCCCGGTCCGCTCCCGGGCGCCAGCATCCCACTGGCTGTCGATTCGCGATATAATGCGCTGCGCTTGCTGAGCACGGAGCGAACGATGATCGAGACCTCGCGGCCACAGCCCATCACCATCGGCGGGCGGGAGTTCGTCTGGGGCCTCCGCACCTACGTAATGGGGGTAGTCAACGTCACGCCGGACTCCTTCTCCGGCGACGGGCTGGCCTACGATGTGGCGGCGGCGGTCAACCAGGCCCTCGGCATGCGCCGCGACGGGGCCGACATCATCGACGTTGGCGGCGAGTCCACTCGCCCCGGCTCTCAGCCCATACCGGCCGCGGAGGAGGTCCGGCGCACCGTCCCGGTCATCGAGAGGCTGGTGCGGGAGGTGGACGTCCCGGTGAGCATCGATACCTGCAAGGCGGGGGTCGCCCGGGCGGCGCTGGCGGCGGGAGCGCACCTGCTGAACGACATCCACGGCTTTCGCCGCGAGCCGGAGACGGCGGCGGTGGCGGCCGAGTTCGGTGTGCCTGCCGTGGCGATGCACTATCAGCGCGACCGCGAGTTCCACGACGTCATCGGGGACGTGACCGCCGGGCTGGTGGAGAGCCTGCGAATCGCCCGCGAGCAGGGG
>JADFNQ010000182.1 GCA_022563285.1 Chloroflexota bacterium
TGCCCGTCCAGCTGGGGGTACTCGTGCTGCATGGTGTTGAAGCAGTGGGGGCACATGGTGAGTATCTTCTGCACGCCCTTCGCCTTGAACACGTCAATGTTCCCCTGGGCCTGCGTCTGGTACAGGTACTCGTTGCCCAGGCGGCGGGCCGGGTCGCCGGAGCACCCCTCCTCGGCACCCAGCACCCCGAAGCTGACGCCCGCCTCCAGCAGCAGCCGCGCCGTGGCCTTGGTCACCTTGACGTTGCGCTCCTGAAGGGCGCCGGAGCAGCCCACCCAGAACAGGTACTCCTGGCTACCGTCGAACATGGGGATTTCGACGCCGTCTGCCGCCATCTCCTCGATCCAGCCCGTACGGGTGAGCTGCGTGCCCCGCCAGGGGTGGCCCCGCTGCTCCAGCTGCATCAGGGCGGCCTGCGCCGTCTCGGGCATGTTCGTCTGTTCCATCACCATGTAGCGGCGCATATCCATGATCGTCGGCACGTGCTCGATGAACACCGGGCACTCCTCCACGCAGGCCCCGCAGGTCACGCAGTCCCATATCGACTCGGCGCCTACCTCCTCGATGAGGGGCGTCGGTTGCTCCGGCCGGTGGGTGGTGGGCGAGAGGGCCGGCACCTGCTCCTCCATCAGGTGGCGTATATCCACAATGATCTTCTTGGGGGAGAGTACCTTACCGGTGAGGTGGGCCGGGCAGGCGGCGGTGCAGCGGCCGCACTCCGTGCAGGTGTAGGAGTCCAGCATCTGCTTCCAGGTGAACTGCTCCACCTTTCCCACCCCGAAGCTCTCCGCCGTCTCGAAGTCCTTGATCGGCTGGAGGACGCCCGTGGGCTGCAGGGAGCGGAAAAAGACGTTGGGCACGATGGTGAGGACATGGGAGTGCTTGGAGTACGGCAGGTAGACCAGGAAGACCAGGAAGTCCACCAGATGCGAGTACCACCAGGCGACGTGGAACAGCTCCAGCCCCTGTCCGCTGAAGCCGATCACGTCCCACAGCTCGGCGAAGCCGAAGGCGAGGAAGGACGCCCACTCGTGATTGGGGCGGTCGAGCGCGATCACGGCGCTGTTGGTGAACACGTCGGTCACCATCAGCCAGCCGATAAGCCCCAGGATCACCCAGGCGTCGAAGTTCAGGGACAGCCGTGACGGCCGCACGAAGAACCGCTGGTAGGCCGCCATCAGCACCCCCACGATCACGAGGACGTTGAAGACATCCAGCACCGGCCGCAGGCCGATCGTGTACACATCGCCCAGCGCGCTCTCCAGGCTGACATCCTCGTGGATACCGTTGAGCAGGAAGTTCAGCGTCCGCACCTGGAGGACGATGAACCCCCACCAGATAAGGCTGTGCAGGACGCCCGAGTACCAGTACTTGCGACGGGCCACCCTGGCGTTGCCCAGCACCGAGGGGATGAGGCCTACCACGCGCCGGAGGGGATTACTGAAGCGGTTGACCCATTGACCGCGCAGGAACCAACGATAGCGTATGCCCGCAGAGTAGATGAAGAAGGCGATGAATCCGAAGAAGGTGATCGCGTAGAAGAGGTTGCCGGGGAACTCCGTGGACGGTGCCATACAACTCCCTGAATTTAGATAGGGCCCGCTTCCTAAATAGCCGACCCTATGATAGCTATGGGCCTAGTGAGGGTCAAACGAAAGACGATGCGATCTGGCAGTAGCGGCAGGCGTTTAAGGCCTGCCGGGGGGATGGGCAGGGCCAGCCCTTAGCCCGGCCACTCCGCGACCTCGGTGACCCCTGACACCGCGTCGCGCTATAATCAACTCCGTTATGGCAATCGAGATCCGCACCATCAGCGAGGAGGAGCTGGAGCGAGCCCACTTCCTCCTCGCCTACGCCTTCACCGGCGACCGCTCCGAACAGGGGCGTATGAGGCACGTCGAATCGATGGGTACGGCGTTCGCCCTCCACGACGACGGCGAGATGGCCGCCTGCCTCCGCATCTTCCCCCTGCGGATGTTCATGCACGGCGCCACCATCCCCCTGGGCGGCGTGTGCGGCGTGGCCAGCCTGCCGGAGCACCGCCGGAAGGGCTACGCGGGTCAGCTCCTGCGTCACGCCCTCGCCGCCATGCGGGAGGAGGGCCAACCTCTATCTGCGCTGCACACGCCTCACCCGTCCCTCTACCGGCGTTATGGCTGGATGTTCGCCTCCAGCGCCGTGCGCTACTCGTTCAACCCGAAGGAGATCGCTCCCGTGAACCAGGGACTGCCGGAGGGCGGCGCCTACCGCATCACGGAAGAGCAATGGCCCACCATCGCCGATCTGTACCGGCGGTTCGCCGCGCCCCGCAACGGCTACCTGGACCGCGATGAGCGCTGGTGGAAGGAGGGGATCTTCCGCCGTATCTACGACGAGAAGCGCCATCTGAACGACATCGCGGTCTGGGCCGACGGCGACGGGCAGCCCCGCGGCTACCTGGTGTACGGCAGCACAAGCGAGCAGCGCCCGGGCGGCCTGCCTACGGGCAGAACAGACGCGGAGGAGCTGGTGGCGCTTGATGCCAGCGCTTACGTCGGGCTACTGCGCTATCTCCTCGCCCACGACCTGGCGGATCAGGTAGGCATGTGGGGCCCGGCGGACGAGCCGTTCTCCCTCGCCATCGATGAGCCCTGGCGGGTCAAGCGCGAGCACTTCTTCGGCTTTATGCTACGCATCGTGGACGTGGAGAAAGCGATAGCCGCCCGGCCGCCCGCGGCGGACGCCCCGGAGGCCGCTTTCACCGTCCACATCACGGACGCGGCCGCCCCCTGGAACCAGGGCGCCTGGCGCATCGAGTGCTCCGGCCCAGCCGGTCGAGGCGGAAGGCTGTCGGCCGCGAAGGCCAAAGGTACGGCGGACCTCTCCACGGACGCCGCCGTGTTCGCCGCCATGTACAACGGCTACCTCCGCCCCACGGAGGCCGTCCGCTCCGGCCTGGCCGAGGCCGGCGACTCCGACGCCGCCGCCCTGGCCGACCGCATCCTGGCCGCGGACTACCCGCCCTACCCCTCCGACGCCTTCTAGGGAGACGCGCCGCCTCCGCATTCCAAGGCGAAGCCTGCGGGGCGGGCCGGGCGGGACGCACAACCTGGGGCGGGGTGATGCGGGGCCGCCGGCACCGTAAGGCCAAGCCCTTGCGCTTCCTTTCGCCCCTGCGCTAGTCTGCAAGGGCGATGGCCTCCCCCGCAGAGAAGATACAGAGCCGCCTGGAGATTCTGCCGCCGCTGCGGGGCCCCGGCCCCGTCTGCCACGGGTACGGCCAGTGGGTGGACGGCCCCCACCGCCT
>JADFNQ010000183.1 GCA_022563285.1 Chloroflexota bacterium
AGCTGGGGGATGGCGAGCCGGATCACGGTGCCGTCGTTGCTGGGGTTTAGGCCGATGTCCGATTTGAGGATGGCCTTCTCCACGGCGCCGATGGAGCCCCTGTCCCAGGGCTGAACGACGATGAGGCGGGCCTCCGGGGTGCTGATGGTGGCGAGCTGGTTGAGGGGGGTGGGTGTGCCGTAGTAGTCAACCTTCAGGTGCTCCACAAGCGCCGGGCTGGCGCGGCCGGTGCGGATGGTGGCGAGGTCTCGGCGCAGGGCCTCGGCCGCTTTCTCCATGCGTTCGGTGGCGTCTAGAAGGGCGTCGTCGATCATGGCGTCACCTCGATGGCTTTGCCGGCGCTGGGGAGTCCTCCAGCACGGTCTCCAGGTCGCCCACGGTGGTGCCGTCATCCTTGCCAGCGGCGGCGAGTTCGATGCTTCGAGGCTTGCGGAGGTTGAAGACGATGATGGGGAGCGAGTTCTCCATGCAGAGGGATAGGGCGGTGGAGTCCATGACCTGGAGGCGGAGGTTGAGGGCGTCCAGGTAGCTGAGGGTGCGGAACTTGCGGGCGGAGGGGTCTTTGAGGGGATCGGCTTCAAACACGCCGTCGACGTTCTTCTTGGCCATGAGGAGGACGCCGGCGTCGATCTCGACGGCGCGGAGGGCGGCGGCCGTGTCAGTGGTCATGTAGGGGTTGCCGGTGCCGGCGGCGAAGATGACCACGCGGCCCTTCTCCAGGTGGCGGATGGCGCGGCGGCGGATGTAGGGTTCAGCGACGGCGGTGACGTTGATGGCGCTCTGAGTGCGGACGGTCAAGCCGTTGCGCTCCAGGGCGTCTTGAAGGGAGAGGGCGTTGATGATGGTGGCGAGCATGCCGGCGTAGTCCGCGGTGGCGCGGTCCATGCCAACGGCGGAGGCCTCGGCGCCGCGGTAGATGTTGCCGCCGCCGACGACGACGGCGACCTCCACACCCATCTCCTGGACGGACTTGAGCTGGCCGGCGATGGTGTCAAGCATGGCGGGGTCGATTCCGTAGGAGAGGTCTCCCATGAGCGCTTCGCCGCTAAGCTTGATGAGGATGCGTTTGGGAGCGTCTTCCGCCATCGGTCAGCGCCCCAGCTCGAAGCGGGCGAAGCGGCGGACGCGGATGTTCTCACCCGTCTTGCGGATCGCTTCGTCCATCATGTCCTGGATGGTGATCGATTCGTCGCGGACGAAGGGCTGGAGGAGGAGGCTAAGCTCCCTGGGGTCCCCTTCCGTACCCTCGGGGATGTCCTCCGGGGCCAGGTAGCTGGGGTTGGTGGCGGCGACCTGGAGGGCGATGTTCTGGACGAGCTGGCCGAAGTCCTCCGTGCGGGCTACGAAGTCAGACTCGCAGTTGACCTCTACGAGGGCGCCGAGGCGGCTGTCATGGTGGAGGTAGGACTGGACAAGCCCCTCAGCGGTGGCGCGCTCCGCACGCTTGGCGGCGGCGGCGTGCCCCTTCTGACGGAGTATCTCCTTCGCCTTCTCGAAGTCGCCGTCCGCCTCTTCCAGGGCCTTCTTGCAGTCAAGCATGCCTGCGCCGGTCAGTTCGCGCAGTTCCTTGACGGCCGCAGGAGAGACAGGCACGATGGTCTCCTTGCTATTTGGGTTCGGCAGCTTTGTCGGTCTTGGCGGGTTCGTCTTCGGCGGCGGGTTTCTCCTCGCCGGGCTGCTCCTCCGCCGCTGGCTCGGCCGGCGCCTCCGCTTCCTCGGCTTCGGCGGTGGCCGCAGGCTCCTCCGTTGGGGCGGCGGCAGAGGGTTCGGCGGGCGCTTCGGCCGCTGGCGCCTCCGCCGCTTCGGCCTCCGCCGCTTCGGCCTCCGCCGCCTGGCCGTAGTCGGGTGTGGGCTCATCGGGGGAGGCGACGTAGCCGGTCTCACGGTAGGCGTCCACCTCTACCTCGGCCTCCGCTTGCGCCTCCTCGGCAGCCTTCTGGGCGTACTCGCGGGTGGTAAGGCCTTCGAGTACGGAGTCGGCGATGCGGGCGGTGATGAGCTTGATGGCCCGGATGGCGTCGTCGTTGGAGGGGATGGGGTAGGCGACGACATCGGGGTCGCTGTTGGTGTCGACGAGGGCGACGATGGTGATATCAGTGCGTAGCGCCTCGGCGACGGCGATGTCCTCCTTGGTGGTGTCGATGATGAAGATAGCGCCGGGGAGGTTGGTCATCTCCTTGATGCCGCCGAGGTAGCGGTTGAGGCGGATTATCTCCTCTTCGGTGCGGAGGCCCTCCTTCTTCGTGCGGTGCTCAAGCTCGCCGCGCTCCTTGGCGTCCTCCAGCCGCACCAGGTAGTCGATGCGGCCCTGGATGGTGTGGAAGTTGGTGAGGGTGCCGCCCAGCCAGCGGGTGTTGACGAAGGGCATGCCGCAGCGCCGCGCTTCGCTTTCGACCGTGTCCTGGGCCTGGCGTTTGGTGCCGACGAAGAGGATGGTCTGGCCGGAGGCGACGAGGTCGCCCACGAACCGGCAAGCGTCTTCCAGACGGCCCACCGTCTGTTCAAGGTCTATGATGTGGATGCCGTTGCGTTCCGTGAAGATGAACCTCTTCATCTTCGGGTTCCAGCGGCGTGTCTGGTGGCCGAAGTGGACGCCGGCCTCCAGGAGGGATTTCATGGATACGGCAGTGGGCAAACAGGTCTCCTTTGTGTAGGAAGTGTCCGCAGGGGAGTATATCAGAGCTACAAATGAGGAACAAGGAATGAGTGGTTTCAGGTGTACGGGTGGGGGGCGTGGTTGGGGCGCGCCGCCTGCTCTGCGCCTGTACCTCCCCGCTTTACCCTTGCGAGAGGGTGAGGCGCCTGCTATATTTGTATTTGGAGGCTGCCCGTATAGGGCGGCTTCCTACACACGGAGGTCGATGCAAGTTGCCGATATACGAGTACCGCTGCTCTAAGGGCCACCAGTACGAGCGCGCCCAGGGGTTCGACGCGCCTTCTAAGCAGAGATGCCCAACCTGCGGCGGCCGCTCTCGACGCCTGATCAGCCTGCCGGCGGTGATCTTCAAGGGCTCCGGCTTCTACAGCACGGACAACCGCAAGGAGTCCACCGCGAGCGATAACGGAGCCGGCGGCTCGGACAGCTCGGACAGCTCGGGCGGCGGCGATGCGGCCGGGGGCGGCGGCGAGTCCAAGAAGGAGGCTAAAACGGCGGACTGAGCGCTCGTTCGTGTTGCACCAGCGGCCGTCCCCGAAGGGGGCGGCGTTTTTGTTTGATGAGAACAGCGAAGAAGGAACAGGGACGCGGGTATACTGGCGGGGATGAGAGTGGTCATAC
>JADFNQ010000184.1 GCA_022563285.1 Chloroflexota bacterium
TTGTCCACTCGCTCCTGGTCCTCGGCGGGCCGCCCGGCCAGCGCCGGCGCGATCAGCTCGTTGACGTTGGCGACGGCTTTGAGCACGCCCTTGCCGCCGTAGCGGTCGGGGTCACCGTCCCGCAGCTCCACCGCCTCGTAGATGCCGGTGGAGGCGCCGGAGGGGACAGCCGCGCGGCCTACGGAGCCGCCGGCCAGCACCACCTCCGCCTCAACCGTCGGGTTGCCGCGGGAGTCCAGGATCTCGCGGGCGCGGACGGAGCGGATCTCGCTGCTCATGCGGGGCGCTGATCGCTCACTTGGCGGCGCCGGAGCGGCGCTGCTGCGCCATCTCTATCGCCTTCTCCACCGCCTCCAAGGCGGTGGAGACGCGGACGATCTTGTCCCCGTCGTGGCCGCGGTAGTCGAAGTCCCAGGTGTCGAGCCCCACCAGCGGCACGCCGTGGATAAACGCGAAGGCGATCTCGCTCAGGGTGCCGTAGGAGCCGTCCACGGCGATGACGGCGTCGCCCGTGAGGACGACGGTGGAGTTGCGGGCGTAGCCGATGCCGGTGAATACGGGGAACTCCACGAAGCCGTTGGGCGGGCTCTCGGAGGCGTCGTGGCCCGGCAGGATGCCGATAGTGTGCCCGTCGGCGGAGCGGGCGCCGCGGCAGGCAGCCTCCATCGTGCCGCCGCCGCCTCCGCAGCAGACGGTGACTCCCCGCTCCCCCAGCTCCCGGCCCACCTCCTCGGCGAGGCGGAGCGCTTCGCTGGAGGAGTCCTCGCCCCCGATAACGGATATGATCATGGCAGGCCCATCATACCTGCGGTGTCTCCAGGCGGCAACGCGCTGTCAGGGCGCTCGAAGCGACCAGCGGTAGTCGGCGGTCTCTGTCGTCCCCTCGCTGACGGCGGATACGACGATCGTGGCCGGGCCGTTCAGCGTAACCTCTAGCCGGTTGCCGGGCTGCAGCTCCAGGCGGCGCACGGTGTTCGGCTGGCCCCGCTCGATGAGCTGTACGACGAACCGCTGCGACAGGGGCTGGTCGATGCGGCGGAACCCCTCCGCCTGCCAGCCGCCGTCCCTGTCCGCGCCGTCGGCGAAGCCAAGCTCCGGGATCTCGATATCGGCCACCGCGAAGCCGCGGAGGTGGGCGGCGTCGTCCGTGATGTACTCGAACCTGATCAGCACCTTGCCGCCGGCGTAGGGCGTGAGGTCCATCTCCTCCTGCACCCACTCGCCGTCGCTGTCGCCGGAGTAGCCGGGGCCGTAGGCGAGCCCTATCGGATTGAAGTCCGTCGTATGCCGGCCGGGAAGCGCCTCCCACGTCTTGCCGCCGTCCCTGGACGCGGCTACGTAGGCGTAGTCCCAGGCAAGCTCGGTGGCGAACCAGGTGCGGAAGCGCAGGGTGGCGGCGGAAAGCCCGGCCAGATCGAACTCCCGCGTGAGCCGGCTATCGATAGAGTCGCCCGTGTTCGACCACCAGAACGGGCCGTCGCGCGGCTCGATTCCGATACCGACCTGATCCGCGCCATTGAACTCAAACACGCCACCGCCGTCCGGCGGATCGATCTCCAGGTAGTCGGCCGCGAACTGGTGGACGCTCTCCTCCCCGTCACCCGTCCCGTCTATCTTGGTGGCGATGCTGGTTGTCAGGTCGGCCCCCTCGTGGGCGTAGGGGCCGGAGGGCTCGTCCAGGTAGTTGGCGATGACCCAGTCCGAAAAGACCTCCCGGAACGATGTCCCGAACTCTCGAAGGTAGGTGTCTACGCCGGCTATCCCGTCCCCCGGTGCGGCCAGCAGCGCCGCCGCGTTCCCCCGGCCGCCGAACCGGTCCAGAAGGTAGCGGAAGAAGAGCTGCGACTCGCCGTAGTGGACGCTGCCCCCTGGAGGCCAGTCCGTGAGCTGGGTGTCCGGCACGGCGAGGAAGCTGCCTGTGGCCCGTGCGCCGCCGCCTGCCAGCTCCGCCGCCACCTGCGAGAGACCCTCGTTCACCCAGGCCTCCTCGCTTCCGTCCGCATTCCAGTGGATCAGGTGCTGGAGCTCATGGGCGAGAAGGGCGTTGTAGGTGGCGCCCGGCGAGTCCAGGAAGGAGGCGTCCAGGTACACGGCCTCCCGCTCATTGCTGCGGGCTACGACCGAACGAGGGAACGCGTCAGAAGAGGTGAAGTAGCCCCCGGCGCCGCTGAGGTCGGCGTGGACGATGCTGATTCGGACATCGCCGTCCACTCCCGGTGACCACTCCTCTCCGAAGGCGGCGCTCACGCGGGGGTAGACCAGCGTCTCGAAGTCGCTGCCGATCCTCTCCAGGCTTGAGTCGTCCACCTCCACACCGTCCTCCACGAACAGGTAGGCGCGGTCCGTTATCAGCCGGACGCGTGCGGTGATCTTGCTCACGGACGGTGTAGCCACGTCCAGGATGGTGAACTCCTCGCGGTCACCGAGCCTGTAGCCGAACGGCGACTCACGGGCGGTTCGCGGTGTGTCCGGGGGAAGGCCGCGGAAGCGCTGCGCCAGATCGATGAGGTCGCGGTCAGGCGGCTGTTCGCTCGCCGGTGGTGGTGAGGTGGGCGTGGGTGCCCCCGTGGGTGTAGGGCTCGGTGCGATGGTGTTCGGCGGGATCGAGGAGGAGAGAATCCAGTTCAACGAGGACACGCTCTGGACTGGCCAGCCGCACAGCTACGCCCACAAGGGCGCCGTCCGGTTCCTGCCCGAGATTCGACGGTTACTGTGGGAAGGGAAGCAAAGAGAGGCCGATCAGCTCGCCATGCGTGAGTTCATGAGCGTACCGCTGCACCAGAAGGCGTATCAGAAGTTCGGCGACCTGCTCATAACATTCCTTGGGCACGAAATTGCGAACGGGGTTGGACCTGGTTTTGCAGAAAAAGAAGGGAAAAAAGTGAGTATTGAAAAAATTCTTGGAAAATATCACTCGTCTCTTGAAGAGGCAAAAGCAGATACTTTTGGAGAATACAATATTGCCACTTATTTTAGGGAGGTTACAGGAACTTTTAGTGAAGAAGAGGTGAAAGGATCCTTTGTCACTCATGTTGCCGATATGTTCCGTGCAATCCGGCACGGCACATCCAGCGCTCACGCTAAGGCAAATATCTTGCAGTTAAATTATCTTATGGATGTCGATGAAAATAGGGGAAATGGAGCTATCAAATATGATGATCAGACGCAAACCTTTAGCATTGATTTTGAGAAAATGCCAAAAGGTATTAAAAACTTGGCCCGCGATTTACTCTTGGTTGAGGGAAGAGGCGACTATGATGCGGCGAAA
>JADFNQ010000185.1 GCA_022563285.1 Chloroflexota bacterium
GACCGTCACCGCCCACGGGCTAGTCAACACCTACGGCGAACGGGACCTTGCCGACCTCATCTGGCGCTACGGCGAGGAGCCGGCCAGCAGGCGCATCGCCCGCGCCATCGTCAGAGCCCGCCCCCTCGCGACGACCTCCGAGCTGGCGGCCGTAATCACCAGGGCGGCCGGCGGCGGCCGCCGCCGCATCCACCCCGCGACTCGCACCTTCCAGGCCCTGCGCATAGCCGTCAACGACGAGCTGGACGCCCTCGCCTCAGCTCTAGGCCAGGCTATGGAGATACTGGGCCGCGGCGGCAGGCTGGTCGTTATCGCCTTCCACTCCTTAGAGGACCGCATAGTTAAACAGTTCGTCCGCAGGGAATCCCGGGACTGCGTCTGCCCGCCGGAGGTGCCATCCTGCACCTGCGGGCACCACGCCCGCCTGCGGGCGGTGACGAAAGGGGCGGCGCGCCCTTTACAGGAGGAGATCGCAGCCAACCGTCGCAGCCGCAGCGCCCGCCTGAGGGCGGCGGAGATGCTTTAGGAGGGCCAATGGCGGCGGTACAGAGAGAGGGGCGACACTTCCTGCCGGAGCTCCTGCGCTCCCCCAGCATGCCAACCCTTCTGATCATCGGCGCCCTCGCCATCGGCGCCGCTGCTCTCGTTCCCCTGGTGCAGTCCAGCATCGCCACCAGCACCAACGGCAACGTCCACCGCCTGGAGCAACAACGGGATGACTGGCGCGCCCGGATCCAGGAGCTGGAACTGGACGTCGCCACCATGGCCAGCCTGGACCGCATAGAGAGAGCGGCACGGACAGAGCTAAAGCTGATAGAGCCCCAGGAGACGCGCTATATCACCTTGGCGGCGGCGGCGCCGGAGCCACGCAGGCTTCCCAGCCGCTATCTGCCGCCGACGGCAGATGAGAGAGAATCCGAGCCCGGCATCTGGAAGCAGTTGCTTGATTGGCTACCGTTGCCCTAGGGGAGTATTGACGTGGCTTCGCGCAAACGGAGGGTGAACTGGCGTTTGGGGGCCGTCATGGCCTTCTTCGCCATAGCGTCGCTAGCCCTTATCGCCCGCCTCGTCCAGCTCCAGATCGTGGACCACGCTCACTACTCCGCTGAGGCGCGCAACATCCACGTTGCCCAGGAGACGGTGACCGGACGTCGCGGCGCCCTGCTGGACCGTAACGGCTATCCGCTGGCGGCCAGTAAAAACACGTACGACGTCATGGTTGAGGTGAAGGCCTGGAAAGACCTATCGAAGGCCAGTCAAGCGGCGGCAGCCATCGCAGGGGTGACAGACGGCGATCCGAGCCTGATGGTGTCCGAGGTGCGGGGGTCGAGCATCTACGAGATCACCGTGGCGCGCGGCCTGAATTTCGAGACGGCCTCAAACATCCGGGAGCTGGGCCTTGCCGGTGTGCGCCTCTTGAGCAGCAGCGCCCGCGTGTACCCGGAGGGCAACCTCGCCGCCCAACTGCTGGGCTTCGTGGGGCGGGACAACACCGGCCTCACCGGGCTGGAGGCGGACCTGGAAACGGTGGTCGGCGGCGCTACCGGGACTATCGTCTTCGAGCGCGATGGTCTGGGCAACCAGCTCGCCGTGGGCAGCCGCAGCGAGCATCCGCCGCTCCCCGGCTCCAACGTCGTCCTCACCATCGACCGGTTCATTCAGCGCATGGCAGAGCAGGAGCTGGACAAGGCGATCAAGCAGCACAAGGCCAAGGGCGGCACGATCGTAGTGGTACAGCCGAAGACGGGCGAGATCCTGGCGATGGCCAGCCGCCCCACGTTCGACCTCACGAAGCTCGACCTGAGCGACGAGTCCAAGCTGGCGCTGTACCGTAACCGCGCCATCACCGATCAGTACGAGCCGGGCTCTGTGTTCAAGCTGATAACCGCATCCGCCGCCATAGACCTAGGGCTGGTGAGCCCCGATACCTGGTGGTATGACGAAGGCGTGGTGCACGTGGACGGCTGGAGCATCCGCAACTGGGACCTCAGCGCCAACGGCGACCAGACCGTCACCCAGATCCTGGCCAAGAGCCTGAACACCGGCGCCGCCTGGCTGGCCCAACAGGTGGGCCCGGAGCGTTTCTACGAATACGTCTATCGCTACGGCTTCGGGGAGCCGACCGCGTCCGGGCTTGACGGCGAGGTCGGCGGCCGCGTGCGCACGCCGGAGAACGACCCCGACAACTGGCGGCAGGTGGACATGGCGACGAACAGCTTCGGGCAGGGGATCAGCGTGACGCCGCTGCAGATGGCGATGGCGGTCGCCGCCCTGGCCAACGACGGCAAGCTGATGAAGCCGATCCTGGTGAAGGAGATTATCGGCCCCAACGGGACGCAGGTCACCGAGCCGGAGGTTATTCGCCAGGTGGTCAGCCCTGAGACCGCCCGCACCCTGCTGGAGCTGATGGGCGTTGTAGCTCAGGGAGTCCCTCCCAGTTTCCTGAATGTTCAGGGCTACACGGTGGGCGGCAAGACAGGCACGGCCAACATCGCTTCCGAGGACGGCGGCTACAGGGCGGCGTACATCTCATCCTTCGTCGGCGTCGTCCCGCTGGAGGACCCCCAGCTAATGATAATGGTGAAGATTGACGAGCCGAAGGGGGTGCCCTGGGGCACTGTGGTGGCGGCGCCGGCCTTCAGCCGCATAGCCCAGGAGGCACTGACCTACTTCAAGATCCCGCCCCAGGAGCCGGCTCTCGTTTCGGGGATAAGATAATCGGTTAGTATCTGAACGGATGCCAGCGGTGGACAGCGTAGTTCAGGGGACGGCTGAACTCCTGGTCGCGGGGCGCGGCCCGACCGGCCACGCCTTCAACCGCGCCGTCATCGACTCTCGCCTGGTGGAGCCAGGCGACCTGTTCTTCGCCCTCCACGGCGAGCAGCACGACGGTCACGAATTCGTGGGCGAGGCGATCGCCAAGGGCGCGGCAGGCCTGGTGATCGAACGTCCTCTGGAGGCGCCGGAGGGCATCGCCGTCTTTCAGGTCAGCGATTCGCTGGCCGCCCTCCAGCGGCTCGCCGGGTTCTGGCGCGCCCGCCAGGACGTTCGCGTGATCGGCGTGACCGGCAGCGTGGGCAAGACCACCTGCAAGGAGCTTATCGCCGCCGTCCTCTCCGCCCGCTGGCGGGTGCTGAAGAACGAGGCGAACCTGAACACTGAGATCGGCCTTCCCCTCACCCTGCTGCAACTGACCCCGGAGCATGAACGCGCCGTCCTGGAGATGGCGATGTACGGCCGCGGGGAGATCGAAACGCTG
>JADFNQ010000186.1 GCA_022563285.1 Chloroflexota bacterium
CGCCGGCGGCGCCCTTGACCATGGCCGCCAGGGCGGCGGCCATGAAGTCATCCAGGTCCCCGTCCAGCACCGCCTGGACGTTGGAGGTCTCGACCTCGGTGCGGGTATCCTTGACCATCTGATAGGGCTGCATGACGTAAGACCGGATTTGGTGTCCCCAACCGATATCCGTTTTCGCGCCGCGATCGGCCTCGCTTTCGGCCTCCCGTTTCTTAAGCTCCTGTTCGTAGAGGCGCGCCTTCAGCATGTTCATGGCGGTGGCCACAAAGAGAAGCAAAAGCGCGATATCGCGCGCCACGGCGACGCTGGGCGTGGCGAAACGCTCGATCGCTAAAGTCAGCAGAACGGCCGGCAGCGCGAGCGACAAGTTACCGGACCTTGTCCCCATAGAGAAGTATCTGAAGGACAATCGTATTCAAAGATCGGGCGGACTGAAGTTCCTCCGCTTCTCCGCCGGCGCCGGCAACTTCGGCGAGGGGGCGCTGGAGGTGCGAGGCGAGCGGGCCAGCACTGGCGACCCGATGACCGCCATCCAGCGGGTGTACCAAAGCGGCGGCTTCACGGACGTGACGATCGGCACCTTCGTTTACACCGGCAGCCATGGTCATTGGCACTTCAATGCCTTTGCCAAGTACGAGCTGCTGTATCCCGATGGCAGTCTGGCGGCCTCCACCGACAAGGCCAGCTTCTGCCTCCTGGATGTCGACCGGATCAAGCCGCGCCCGCCGGGCTCGCCCAGGCGGCCTGTGTACACCTCCTGCAACCAGGGCGACATCAACGCTCTGCAGATCGGTCCCCAGGGAGTATCCGTTGGCTGGGCCGACGTCTATAAGAAGTACATCGAGGGGCAATTGCTGGAGATCACGGGCCTGCCAAAAGGTCATTACACCCTTCGCGTGACTGTGGACCCAGAGAACCGCATCCTTGAGTCCGACGAGGGCAACAACGTAGCTAGCGTGCAGGTGAGGATTCGCTAGGCCCGCAGGCGTCTCCGCCGATCCCCGGCTATAGCCCCGCCAGCACCCTCTCCGCCAGCGTCTTCGTGAACCCCGGCGTCGCCGCGACCTCCTCCACCCCCGCCTCCCGCACCGCCTTCAGCGAGCCGAACTTCCGCAGCAGCGCCTTCTTCCGCTTCGGGCCCACCCCCGGCACGTCGTCCAGCGCCGACCGCATCCCCGCTTTTGCCCGCACCTTGCGGTGATACGTTATCGCGAACCGGTGCGCCTCGTCCCGGATGCGCTGCACCAGGTACAGCGCCTGCGACGTCCGGGGCAGCACTATCGGCTCCGACATGTCCTTCACGTACAGCTCCTCGAACCGCTTGGCCAGCCCCGCCAGCGGGATGTGGCCCACCCCCAGGTTGCGCATCTCGTCGTGCGCCGCCGACACCTGCCCCTTCCCCCCGTCCACGATCACCAGGTCCGGCACCGCCCCGAACGACTCGTCGGCGTCGGCCCCCGCCCTCGCCCGCTCCTCGATTATCTCGGCCGCCCGCTTGAAGCGGCGGCGCAGCACCTCCTGCAGCATCGCGAAGTCGTTCGTCCCGGCCACGGACTTGATGCGGAACCGCCGGTACTCCGCCGGCTGCGGGCGGCCGTCCAAGAACACCACCATGGAGCCCACGGCGGACGTGCCCTGGATGTTGGAGATGTCGTAGCACTCGATCCGCTGCGGCGGCGAGGGCAGGTTCAGCTCCTCCTGCAACTGCTCCAGCGCCTCGCGGGCCTTGCCCCTGTCGGCCAGCCACTTCGCCCGCGCCACCTGGAGCGACTCCCGCGCGTTCTCTACGGCGGTCTGCACCAGCGCCCGCTTGTCGCCCCGCTGCGGCGCCAGCAGTTCCACCTTCTTCCCCCTTCGCTGCGAAAGCCACTCCTGGATCAGGTGCTGGTCGGTCGCCGGGGAGGGGAGGAGGACCCGCTGCGGCACGAACGCGGCCGACTGGTAGAACTGCTTCAGGAAACCGGCCAGCACGTCGGCGTCCGGCTCGTCGTCGGCCCCGTCCAGGGCGAACGTGTCGCGGCCGATGACGTTGCCCTGGCGCACGAAGAACACCTGCACGCTGGCCTCCGGGCCCTCCCGCGCTAGGCCGAACACATCCATGTCTACCCGCTCCACCACCTCCATCACCTGCCGCTCCGTCGTGCGCTCGATGGCGCGGACCTGATCGCGGAGGCGGGCCGCCTGCTCGAACTCCAGCGCCGCGGAGGCCTCCCCCATCTGGCGGTGGAGGCCGCGCGTCACCTCCTGCGTGCGCCCTTCCAGGAACAGGATCACCTGGCGAATAACACCCTCGTACTCCTCCTTGGAGCAGAGCGAGGCGCAGGGGCCGATGCAGCGGTGGATGTAGTAGTCCAGGCAGGGGCGGGGATCGTTGCCCGTGATCGTCTTGGTGCAGGACCGCCAGGGGAACAGCTTATTCACCAGGTCCAGCGTACGCCGGACCGATCCGGCCGAGGCGTAGGGCCCGAAGTAGCGCGCCCCGTCGTCCAGCACCCGGCGGGTGATCTCCACCCGCGGCCACTCCTCGGACAGGTCGATCTTCAGGTACGGGTAGTGCTTGTCGTCCTTGAGGCGGACGTTGAAGAACGGCTGGTGGCGCTTGACCAGGCTCGCCTCCAGGATGAGCGCCTCCTGGGCGTTGGCGGTGACTACGTACTCCACCTCGGCGACCTTCTCGACCAGGCGGCGGGTCTTCGGCTCCAGGCTGTGGGGCGACCCGAAGTAGGAGCGCACGCGGCCCCTGAGGGAGGCTGCCTTGCCCACGTAGACCACGCCGCCCTTGGTGTCGCGGAAGATGTAGACGCCGGGACGGGCGGGCAGGGCGTGCACCTGCTCCAGGAGTTGGTTGGGGCTTTCGGTGGCCATCGCACACCCATTCTATCGTGGGTGCCGGAGTGGTCTCAATGGCGGGAGCGTTGACCGCGAAGAACGTCCGTTGCTACACTCGAGGTTGGGTGGCAGGGTACCCGCCTGAGGCGGGAGAAGTTTGATGAGCGTGGCAGGGTAGCTCAGCGGTTAGAGCAGTGGCTTCATAAGCCATTTGTCGCGGGTTCGAATCCCGCCCCTGCCACCAGTACTTCCCCCGGTCGCCTTGACGCCCTGCCGCGTCAGGGGCTAAATTCAGGGTGGCGAGCGGGCGGTTAGCTCAGCGGAAGAGCGCTTGCTTCACACGCAAGAGGTCGCAGGTTCAAATCCTGCACCGCCCACCACGCCCGTTCCGGCGGCCGCCGGCTGCATATGGCAGTC
>JADFNQ010000187.1 GCA_022563285.1 Chloroflexota bacterium
CGTAGATGAATTCCCCCGTCTCCCAGACCACGTTGATACGGTCCGTGTAGTAGCCACCCGAACCGTCCGGTATCTCCACCAGCAGGTCGCGGGGGATGGAGAACACGCCGGCCGTCTTGCTGAACGGGTCGATGGTGAGGACCATAACGGAGTCTGTGCGGGCCGCCGTATGCTCGGGGACGCCCCTCTGGCGGTCGAGACCGAGGAAGAGGATGTTGATCCGCTGGTTGATATCCGCCGCCTCGGGGTTCTCGCCGCTGTCCACGCCGGGGAGGCTGATGCCGATCTTGATCTCGTTGCCGGGGAGGAAGATATCGTCGGCGATGGTGATCACGATGAGAAGGACGTAGAACGCCGCCACCCCGAACATAGCGATGCCGAAGATAAGCAGAGGATTGAACCGCCGGCCTTTCGGGGCGTCGGACTCCTCCTGGCCAGGCCGGGGCGGTCGCTCAATGTGATGGCGATCCGGGCTCACTGCGCAGTTACTCCCCGTAGTGTCACTATAGATACCAAACTTCTGTGCTCAACACGCGCTGGCGGTCAGCCGGCGCTCACGGGCGCTTCCTGGGCCAGAGGCATCGTCAACGTCTCCACCCCGGTCAGTCGGCCCGACTTCAGATACAGACGGGGAACACGGGCGGAGATCCCGCAGAGGACCTCATAGCTGATCGTCCCACACAGCTCCGCCACCTCTGCAGCCGTTATCTCCGCTTCGCCCTGGCGGCCGATGACCACCACCTCATCCCCCTCGGCCATGTCCGGCACGTCGGTGACATCCGCCATCAACATGTCCATGCACACACGGCCGACGATGGGCACTCTCCTTCCCCGCACCAGCACCGAGCCACGATTGGACAGCACCCTCGGCAGGCCATCGCCGTAGCCGCACATCACCAAGGCGATGACGCTGGGGCGGTTGGCCCGCCAGGTACGCCCATAGCTTACGCCATCCCCCGGCGCGATTGCCGTGAGACGGGCGACGCTGCTCTTCAGGCTCAGCACCGGCCTCAGGTTCAGCGACCGGCTCACGAACTGCGAGGGGTAGAGGCCGTACACCCCCACGCCCGGCCTCACCATGTCCAGGCTCATCTCCGGCCGGTCAAGCAGGGTGGCAGTGTTGGACACGTGCCGCATCGGGATCCAGGGCAGCTTCTCCACAACCGTTCGGAAGATTGTGTACTGCTCCAGCGTGAACCGCTTGTCGCCTTCATCGGCGCTGGCGAAGTGGGTGAATATCCCCTCAACCTCCAGGGCGGTCATCTCCCGTAGCGCCTCCGCCAGGGGGACAATGTCCTGCGGCGACAGCCCGTACCGGTTGAGCCCCGTATCCACTTTTAGATGAAGGGACTGCCGCAAGCCAGCCACCTCCGCCTCGCGGGCCAGTGCGCGGCCCAACTCCAGAGAGTTGACCGTTGGCGTGAGCTGAAGCTCCACGATGCGGCGGGCGTCACTGACCAGCGAGTGCCCCATAACCAGGATCGGTGCGGTGATGGCGCCCCGGCGAAGCTGCTCCCCCTCGTCCACGCAGATGACGGCCAGCCGGTCTGTCCCCGCCTCCAGGGCGGCCCTGGCGACGCCGAGGGCGCCGTGGCCGTAGGCGTTCGCCTTCACCACTGCCGCCATCGCCGCCGGGCCGGCCTGGCCCTTGAGGGAGGCCACGTTATAAGCGAGGGCGTCCAAGTCTATCTCTGCCCAGAGCGGACGCCCCCACCAGTTATTGGTCTGCGGGCGGTCAAGAACCATGCGTTCTCCAGTGTCTTACAACGCTGGCCTTGCTGAAAAGTTTCTTGCCGCCCAATCTAAGGGACAAGCGCCCACTCCTTGGGCAGGCGGTAGCTGTACACCGTCTCCGTGTAGCCGCTGCCGTCGAAGATGCGCGCGTGGCCGCTGCGGCGGATCTCGCGGTATGAGTTCATAAGCTGCACGATGCGCTTGGCCTGGAGGTTGAAGATTATCGCCCCCGCCTTCACCGGCCTCAGGCTGGCCTCACGGGTGACGCCGTCCACCACGCGGAACACGGGCTGCTTGTGGGGCGGCGTGCGGCGCAGCGCCTCGTGTATGGCCTCGTAGCGGCCCGGCACGTTCATCTCGTCAAACACGGCAAGGCCGGCCTCCACGTACTCCCTCAGACTCCCGTAGTACGGCTCGCTCAGCTCCAGCAGCTCGCCAAGGCTGGATGGATCAGCGGCGCAGGCGGCAACCAGGGCCGGTAGCGCATCGCCGTGGGCGACGAAGCTAACGACACCCCGACGGTCAACAATCGTGCAACGGATGAAGTTCATGGGCGCGCCGGAACGGGGTGGAGATTGCCGCACTGAACGAGGCTAGCGTAACATCAGGTTCGGAGGGCTGTCAACGAACTACAGGGCGCGCCAATCACGCGACGAAACCCGCCGCAGACGCCTGTCGGCGCTCAGTTTCGTACCTATCATCCTGCTCATCGCCACCGGCTGCGGGCTCGGCAGCGGCCGCCCCCCAGCCGACGCTCCCCCAACCCTACCCCCAGCTTCTCCGCCGCCAGCGGACGTTCCTCTTGACCTCGACCTGGCCGACAAACTGCTCCACGAGGGCGACTGGGAGCAAGCGATCGCCATCTACGCCGCGGTGGCCAACTCCAGCGAGGGGGCGGTATGGCGGCGCGCGGTCCAGAGCGCGGCTCACGCCTACTACCAGCGGGGCCAATTCGAGGACGCCGCCGCATCCATCGCAGCTTTGCTGGACGCCGATCTGCCAGCTCAGGACCGGATGCGGGCGCTGTTACTACAGGGCGCTGCCCTCCAGCAGACGGGCCGCACCGACTCCGCCCGCGAACCTCTGCGGGACTACATCGAAGGCGGCGGCACCGCTATCGCCCACGCCCGTCTCAAGCTTGCGGCCACCCTTTCGGCGGACGGCGACGAGACCGCCGCGGTGGAAGAGCTGGAGCTGGCGCTCACGGAGGAGCTGCCGCCGCCGCAGGAGACCGAGGCGCTGTTCGCCCTCGCCCGCAACCAGGAGGCCGCCGAACGCGAGGCCGACGCCCTGGCCACCTGGAAGCGGCTCAGCGAGGACGCCGCCACGCCCTTCGAGCGCGGGGAGGCGCTGTGGCTGCTGGCCACGCTGGCCGGCCGTATCGGCGATGAACAGCGCTACCAGGACGCCCTGGTCACCCTCGCCCGCGACTACCCCTGGCACCCTCGCGCCCTGGAATCCCTCAGCCGGCCCCAGCTCGCCCCCGTCCCCACCTTGAGCAC
>JADFNQ010000188.1 GCA_022563285.1 Chloroflexota bacterium
GACGAGAAGGACAACGTACTGGTGCGGTCGACGGGTGCGCCAACCTACTTCGCGTCGGACGTCGCCTACCACTACGATAAGTTCCTGCTGCGCGGCTTCCAGCGGGTGATCAACGTCTGGGGCGCCGATCACCAGGGACACGTACCGCGCATGAAGGCGGCGGTGGCGGCGCTGGGCGTCGACCCGGAGCGGCTCACGATAATCGTCTACCAGCTGGTCACCCTGAAGCGGGGGGCAGAGGTTGTGCGCCTGTCCAAGCGGGCGGGCGAGATCATCACGCTGCGGGAGGTGGTGGAGGAGGTAGGGGCGGACGCCGTGCGCTTCTTCTTCGTGTCGCGGGCGGCGGACTCGCACATGGACTTCGACCTTGAGCTGGCGAAGCGGCAGAGCGCTGAGAACCCCGTCTACTACGTCCAGTACGCACACGCCCGCATCGCCGGCATCCTATCGCACGCTAAGGAGCGCATCCCCTCGTTCGACGACGGCGAGGTGTCGCTCCTGACCCAGGAGTCGGAGCTGGCGCTGGTGCGCAAGATGCTGCAGCTGCCGGAGCTGGTGGAGAGCGTTGCCCTGAGCCTGGAGCCGCACCAGCTCCCGTACTACGCGATGGAGCTGGCGACGGCGTTCCACGACTTCTACGAGAAGTGCCGCGTGGTCTCCGATGACGAGGCGCTGTCCAAGGCGCGGCTGAAGCTGGTGGCGGCGGCGAAGCTGGTGCTGGCGCGGGCGCTGGGGCTGATCGGCGTGAGCGCGCCGGAGCGGATGTAGGGCTTCGCCAGCGCATGCCGGAGCTTCCCGTATCAGCCAGCGGCAAGACGGCGGTAGCGGTCGCGCGGCTCTGCGCTCTGGAAGCCGCACGGATCGCCATGGACGCCTTCGGCCAGAGACAGGAGGTGCGAGTCAAGGGCCGCGGCAACCTCCTGACGGAGACGGACCTGGCGACGGAGCTCGCAGTGCTGGAGATATTGCGGGAGGAGTACCCGGAGCACGAGGTGCTGGCGGAGGAGTCCACCGAAAAGCCGCGCGGTGAGGGGTGGATGTGGGTGGTGGACCCGCTGGACGGGACGCACAACTTCTCGCGGGGGATACCGTACTTCGCGTTCAACATCGCGCTGTGCCACCGGCGCCGACCGCTGCTGGGGCTCACCTACGCCCCGGCTACCGGCGAGGAGTTCTTCGCCGCGGAGGGGGCGGGGCTGACCGTCAACGGGCAGCCGGCGCAGGCCTCGGCGGCTGAGCGGCTGGACGACTGCGTGCTGGGAGTGGACCTGGGGTACGAGGACGCCCGCGCGGCGCGGATGCTGGAGCTGGTGACGGAGGTGTGGCCGGTGCAGAGTGTGCGGGTGATGGGCAGCGCTGCCCTGGGGGTGGCCTACGCCGCCTGCGGCCGCTACGACCTGTTCCTGCACCACTTCCTCTACCCCTGGGACATCGCAGCGGGGATCGTGCTGGTCAGGGAAGGCGGCGGCGCGATCGTCGACCGAGACGGCGGCCCCGCGAGCATCGACAGCGAGGGGGTGATAGCGGGCGCGCCGGGTGCGGTGGAGGAGATGCTCACGCTGGCCCGCGACCGTCCCTGGCGGGAGTAGGGGAAAGCCCCACAGCGAAGTGCGGTTCTGTCCGCTAGACGTCCGGGCGGCGTCCGGCATAAGCTTGGAGCGATGCCACAGCGAAGCGACGCTGAGGCAGTGCGGCGTATAGACGTGATTCGGGATGATTAGACGTGAGCGGTAAGGCGAGGCGACGCCGCGAGGCCCGCCGCAGGGCGCGGCAGCGGCGCGATGAGCAGATGGCGGAGCCGCCGCCACAAGAAGAGGGAGCCGAGGAAGCCGCCGGGCCGTCGGTGGAAGAGCCCGCGCGGACGGCCGCCGGGCCCGAGGCCAGGCACAGCCGGGCCGCGCGCAAACGCGCCAAGCGCAGCGGCGGCATCCAGGAGCGCGTAGCCAGGGTACACGTCTCGCCGTGGCTGATAGCCACGCCGGTTGTGGCGATAGGTGTGGGGATTGTGGCGGTGCTCGTCCTGACCAGCGGGTCTTCCGGGACGACTGGGGGAGGGTCACCATCGCCGACGCCGGACCCGAGGGTGGCCGGACTGACGCCCGACGTATCGTTCAACATAGATGCGGGTGGCGAAGTCAACAACGCATTCTTCGGTCCTGACACGATCACGGCCAACGCCGGGGATGTCATTGAGCTGGTGGTGACTAACATAGGCTCGGTGAGCCACAATCTGCGGGTGGCCGGGCCGGACGACGAGTACGATACGGCAGACGACTTTGAGATGCCGCCGAACGTGATCATCCCGGGGGAGACGCAGCGGCTGGTGGTGAAGTTAGACCAGCCGGGGACGTACCGCTTCCGCTGTGACTTCCACCCCCTGGTGCAGACGGGGACGCTGGTCCTGGAGTAGCTCTACAGCCTGCCCACGAAGCCGCGCATGCGCTCCAGCGCCTCCTCGATGAGGGGGCGGGGGGCGGCGTAGCAGCAGCGCACGTGGCCGCGGCCGCAGTCGCCGAAGGTGGAGCCCGGGATCACGGCCACCTTCTCCTCCAGCAGGAGCCGCTCCGCGAACTCGACGTCGTCCAGGCCTGTGGAGCGCACCGAGGGGAAGGCGTAGAAGGCGCCCTTGGGGTCGAAGGACGTGAGCCCGATGTCGTTGAGCCCGGCGACGATGAGACGTCGTCTGGAGTCGAACTCGGCGATCATGCGCTGCGACTCCTCCTCGCCGGTGCGGATCGCCTCCAGGGCGGCGTATTGGGAGGGGGTGGGGGCGGACATGATGACGTACTGGTGGATCTTCATCATCGCCTCCAGCAGCTCGGCGGGGGCACAGGCCCAGCCGACGCGCCAGCCGGTCATGGCGTAGGCCTTGGAGAAACCGCCCAGGAGGATCGTGCGCTCGCGCATGCCGGGCAGGGAGGGGAAGCAGGTGTGGGGGAGGCCGTAGGATAGGCGGTCGTATATCTCGTCGGAGATAACGATGAGGTCCCGTTTGGCGGCCAGGTCGGCGATCTCGATCAGGCCCTCGCGGGTCATCTGGGCGCCGGTGGGGTTGGAGGGATAGCCGAGGAGTATCGCCTTGGTGCGCTCCGTGCAGTGGGCTTCCAGGTCGTGGGCGCTGACCCGGAACTCGTTCTCCATGCCGGTGGCGACGGGTACGAAGACGCCGCCCGCGAGCTGGCAGGTCGGCATGTAGGCGACGTAGTAAGGGTCGGGCGATAGGAGCTCGTCG
>JADFNQ010000189.1 GCA_022563285.1 Chloroflexota bacterium
GGACAATCGTCAAGAAGGCGGAAGCCGCCATCGCCGCCGGCGACCCTGAGGCCGCCCGCCTGGCCGTCCGCGCCGCGCTGAGCAACCTGGACCGGGCCGACAAGAAGGGCGTGATCCACGCCAACGCTGCCGCGAGGCGCAAATCCCGCCTGGTACTCAAGTACAACGCCGCCGTGGCCGCCGTCCAGACACCACCGGCCAAGGCCGAGAAGCCGAAAGGGCGCCGGACCAAGGCCGCCGAGACCGCCAAACCCAAGGCGAGCAAGGTAAAGAAGGCCAAGAAGTAGTCGCGCGTTCTCAACCCCACGCCCGGCAAGGCCGATTCGAGATCGACTCCCCTGAAGTAGAGTCCATCCGCGCCGAGATTCCAGCCACTACCTCGCTCAGTTACCTCAACACCGGCTGGCAGGGGCCTTCCCCCCGCTCCGTCATCGCCGCCGTCCGAGAGACGTTCGACATGGAGGCGGAGGCGCCCACTGCGCCTCCATCCAACGAGAAGAGGCTGGAGATATTCCGCGATGTCCGCCGCGCCGTGGCAGGCCTCATCAACGCCACCCCGGAGGAGGTAACGCTCCAGCAGAACATCACCGAGGCGATCACCATCGTGGATGATCTAGCGCGCAGCGGCCTGCCGGCAGGGGAGTTCCCCAGCGCCGCCCTGGAGCAGGAGGCGATGACGGAGCTATGAAGGCCTGCATCTTCCACGGCCCCGGCGACATCCGCCTGGAGTCAGTGCCCGAGCCTCGGCCCGGCCCCGGCGAACTGCTCATGCGCATGGAGGCCGCCGGCCTCTGCTACTCCGATATCCGCGTCTACAAGGGAGAGAAGAAGGCCAGGATCGGCGTTATCCCGGGCCATGAGAACGTGGGTATCATCATGGAGATCGGCGAAGGCGTCGACGGCCTGGAGATTGGGCAGCGAGTGGTCCTCTGCCCGATCATCGCCTGCGGCCGCTGCTTCTACTGCCTGCGCGGCCTGCGCAACCGCTGCCTGAAGCGCGTCACCATGGGCTACGAGGAGAACGGCGGCCTGGCCCAGTACCTGCTGGTCCCCGCCTCCATCGTCTCCCTGGGCCACGTGCTGCCGGTGCCGGAGGGGCTACCCCCTGAGGTGGCTACCCTCACGGAGCCGCTGGCCTGCGTCCTCAACTCGCTGGAGGCCTGTCGCCTGCAGCCTGGGGGATCTCTCCTCCTGCTGGGCGCCGGACCCATGGGGCTCCTCCACCTGCTGCTGGCCCGCACCCTGGGGGCCGCCACCGTCATCGTCAGTGAGGTGGATGAGGGGCGTCTACGTCAGGCCCAGCGGTTCGGCGCCAGCCTCGCCCTGAACCCGGCGCGGCAGGAGATCCAGGCGGCCGTGCTGGAGGCGAGCGACGGCCTGGGAGTGGACGCCGCCGTGGTCACCACGGGGGTGCCCTCCTTGCTGGAGCCCGCCCTGGCCGCTGTACGCCGTCAGGGGACGGTCAGCCTGTTCGCCGGGTTCCCGCCGGGCAGCTCCATCGACCTGGACCCCAACACCGTCCACTACAACGAGATCCGCCTCACCGGCAGCCAGAACGCCACGCCGGATCAGTACCGGCGCGCCCTACAGCTCCTCACCGTCATGCCCCAGGCGGCGGAGATAAACACCCACCGTTTCCCGATTGACGAGGGGATAAAGGCCTACGAATCGCGCCTGGGTATGGACGGACTGAAGTCTTTGGTGATATTCTAGTGCGGGTTTCGCTCTAGCTTAGCGATCGCTAAAAGAAGGAGGTCCACATGGTCCAAGAGCAGGAACTGCCCAACTCCATCAAGGAGGCTATGGAGCGCACGCCCGTCGCCTTCCAGCCCGACAAGGCTGCCGGGGTGACCGCCACGATCCAGTACAAGTTCACCGGCGATGAGCCCGGCAACTGGATCGTCAAGGTGGCCGACGGCAAGTGCACCGTGGAGGAGGGGGAGACGGACGACGCCACCGTCACCATCAACTCCGCGTCCGACATCTGGCTGAAGATCCTTCGCCGCGAGCTGGACGGTGCCACCGCCTTCATGAGCGGTCAGTTCACCTTCACCGGCGACATGGGCGTCCTCATGCAGATGGGGAGCTGGTTCGGCCAGGCATAAAGCCCAACAGCCGCACCAGGCGCGAAAACAGAATACAGGGAAGCTGGCGCTGTAGCTGAGGTTAGTCCCCGGACGGAACGGCGGCCGCGATAGAGCGGGCGTCGGAGCCGAGCAATACGATGATGTCGCTCGTGGACCCGGCCAGCCCGGCTGCGGCAGGATCAGAAACCCCGACGACGCTGTCGCCGGAGAGGTTCAGCCACTCCGCCAGCTTCCTTGCTGTGTACCCTTTGTCGCCCAGGTCCACTATTAACGTCCGGCTCTGCACGCTGGCGGCATCGCCCAGCAGCAGGTCCTCATCGCGGATACCGCGCTTTCTCAGCATGCCGGCGAACTCCTCGGCCAGCCCCTCCTGGTCCGTCCCGTTCCTGAGCTCCACCAACGCTCCCTCAGCCTGGATCTTGCCGTCGCCGAACACCTGCGCCTGTAGCTCTTTCACCTTATCCCAGTCGGCATTCAGCACTGCGGCAAGGCACTCCCCACAGGGATAGGTAGCGCTGGCTATGGAGACCATACGGATCTCGTTCGTGTCTACCTGTTGCATCAGCTTCGCCAGCCCGGGAATCCGCAGGTCGCTGACGTCCGTCTCTATCGCGTCCTTGAACTTCCCGTACAGTTTCACCGCCCGGGCCGGATCCAGGAACAGCTCCAGACTCAGCGCCTTCTCCGCGGCGGCCCGGATCACCAGCTGCTGCCGCTCTATGCGCTTGAAGTCGTTGGAGCTCTTGCGAACGCGGGCGTAGGCTAGAGCCCTCTGGCCGTCCATGTGCTCCTGGCCTGGAAGGAACTCCACGGCATAGGTCTGGCACCCGATGCAGTCCGAATAGCTAAAATCGGCCTCGTATTCCGGCACATCGATGTCGATGCCGCCCACCTCGTCCACCAGGTCGATGAAGTCCTGGAAGTCCAGGATCACGTAGTTGTCGATGGGGATATCGAAGTTGTGCTCGATCGTGTCCTTTATCAGCCCCGGCCCGCCCCCGTCGTAGTCGTCATATACGAACTCACCCGTCTCCCAGACCACGTTGATACGGTCCGTGTAGTAGCCACCCGAACCGTCCGGTATCTCCACCAGCAGGTCGCGGGGGATGGAGAACACGCCGGCCGTCTTGCTGAAC
>JADFNQ010000190.1 GCA_022563285.1 Chloroflexota bacterium
GGAGAACAGGAAGTCCTTGCCTGCGACCAGTTGCCGCACTACGTCGGAGGCCAGTATCTCCCCGCCCTTCGCCTTAGCCGCGATGCGCGCCGCCAGGTTCACCGCCGTCCCGAACAGGTCATCTTCTTCCGCTATCGGCTCCCCGGCGTTCAGGCCGATACGCACGCGTATGGGTTCGGGGGTAGCATGCTGCGCCCCTACACCCCGATTCCAGTCCGCGAAGGCCCGCTGCATGACGATGGCGCACTCCAGGGCCTTGGTGGCCGAGGAGAAGGAGGCCATGAAGCCATCTCCCATAGTTTTGACCTCCGAGCCGCCGTGCGACTTCAGCGCCTCCCGCACCATGCGCTCGTGCTCGCGCAGCAGGTCGCGGGCCTTCGCGTCGCCGAGGCGGTCGGTCAGGGCGGTGGAGCCTTCTACGTCCGTGAACAGGACGGTGCGAAAAGCGCCAGGTTCCGTCGGTTCGGCCTCGTCGCCCTCGCCCAGGAACTCGTCGATTGCGCTAACCACGCGCTCCCAGTCGAGGGAGTAGACGCCCTCGATAACCAGAAGGCGAGCGTCGGGGATGCCGGCAACGAGGCCCCGGGCCATGTCCTGAGTCACGATTTTAATGCCGCTGTGACGTATCACCAGGGTCGGGGCTGTGACGCGGTGGAGGAGTTCCGTCACGTCGACCCTGGCCAGTGCGGCGAACGCGTGCCTCGCCATCTCAGGAGTCACGCACGCCCTTACGAATTCTCCTAACCTGACCGCATCCTCACGGCCCCAGCCGAAGAAGATCCCTCCCAGATTCTCAGAGAACATCTCCCAGTCACGGACCAACATGTCGGCCAGGGTTTGCGCCTGCGGTGTGGCGAGAGTGTCGGCGACGCGCGCCGCCGAATCCATCACGACTAGATGGGATACTTGCTCCGGGTGACGGGCGGCGTAGGCGATGGCGAGCGGGCCGCTGTGGTAGAGCGAGGAGAGGGCGAACGTCTCCAGGCCGAGGCGACCGACGACAGCCTCCAAGTCCTGCAGCCAGGTGTCGAGCGAGAAGCGCTCAACTTCACGGTCCGACATTCCGAACCCTCTGAAGTCGAGACGGACGAGCTTCCGCTTGGCGACTATCTTTTCGTACAGCTCCCGATAGCTGTAGCGCGACTCGAGCTGGATGTGACTGAAGGGGATACTCGGTATGTGCACAAGGGGCATGCCTTCCCCCAGCGTCCAGAAGGCGATGCTCACCCCGTCCTTGGTCTGGGCGTACTGGATGCGCGGCTCCATGGCGGCACTATCCTACACCATCCGCGCTCGCCTTGCGTAGAGCCCCTCTCCGCTCGTGGTGAGCCCGTCGAACCATGAGCGGGATCATTCTTGGCGACCTGAAGGTCGCCGCTACATCGTGGGTGCCCGCCCGTCGCTAGCCGCTGTAGGTCCAGCCGGTGTAGGTTGAGGTCAGCGGTTCGGCGTCGCGCAGGACGCGGCCGTCCAGGACGCGGGCGGTGACCAGCGTGTGGTCGCCGGCGGGGAGGAACTGCTCCGCCTGGCACTCCAGCCAGGCCAGGGCGTCGTCCAGGACGGGGCAGCCGCGGGCGGACTGCGTATAGGGGATGTCCTCCAGCTTGCGGTGGAGCTTGGTGGCCTCATCCTCCGACCTTCCCTTGACCTTGTCGCCGTGGTAAGGCTGGGCGAAGCGGGCGGCCAGCTCCATGCTCTCCTGGGGGAGCAGGTTGATGGTGAACACGTTGCTCTCGCGGACGTTGGCCAGGGTTTGGGCGTCGTTCTCGAAGGATACGGCGACCAGGCGGGGGACGAAGGAGACCTGCATCACCCAGTCGGCCATCATGCCGTTGACCTCGTCGCCCATCCTGGAGCCGATGATGTAGAGGCCGTAGGGCATCTCGTCCATGACGGCCTTGATCTCCTCGTCAGTCATTGCGGTCTCCTGCTTGTGCGCCCTCGCTACTGGGCGATGGCGACCTGAAGGTCGCCGCTACATGGATATTCGGGCATGGCGGTCTTCCTACTGGAGCGCCTGGGAGGCGGCGGTTCGCATCTGCTCGACGGTCTCTTGCAGGCCAGACGGCTCGGTCACTGGGGCGGAGCACATTGTGCCGAGGCAGACGTAGGCGGCGGGCGAGGGCTGCGGCGGCAGCGAGAGCGCCTCCAGTCGGGCGGCGTCCCGCTCCGGGTCGAGGAGCTGGACGATGCGGTAGGGGACGTCCAGGGTTTGCGAGGCCCGGTAGAGGGCTTGCGTCCTCTGGTCATCCAGCGCGCCGACGGTGTTGATCGCCGCCGCCGGGTTGAGCAGCAGGTCCACATGCTTGGCGTAGCCGGCAGCCATGTAGCCGAGGGTGTGGTACGAGGGCGCGAACGCCTCCAGCGTAGCCTGGGCTACCCGCTGGTACTCCTCGTTGCGGGTGAGGTGGTGGAGGCGGATGAACAGCTCCGCGCAGACGGCGTTCTCCTGGACGGACTTCTGGCGCTCGGCCAGACGGCCCAGGTTGTCGACCTCGTCCCAGACGTCGAAGAAGCCGGCCAGACGGCCGGGCCCGGACGGCCCCCCGTCTGGGGGCGTCTGCCCGCCTTCCTTGTCGGCGAAGCGGTCGATGAGCAGCCGGGCGAGCTCCTCGGCCCGGACCAGGTAGGTAGAGTCGCCGCTGACCTCGTGGGCGTCCAGGAGGGCGCGGGCCATGTAGGCCTGGTCGCCCAGCAGGCCAGGGACGTGGGGAGCGCCGTCGTGGTAGCGGTACATCACAGTCTGACCGTCGCCGGCCCGGCGGCAGCTCTTCCAGGCGAAGTCCAGTGCCTTGAGGGCGGCGTCCCGCAGCTCCGGGCGGTCCAGCGTCCACGATGCCTCCAAGTAGGCGGACGCGGCCATCGCGTTCCAGGACGTGTAGCAGGTGGGGTCTATGTACGGCTCCTGGCGCTTCTCCCGCTCGGCGGCGGGAAGCTTGTAGAACTCCTCGTCCGCATCCTGGGAGCCGAAGAAGAAGCCGTGCTCCGGGTGGCGGAGCCTGGCCTCCAGGTAGTCGATAACGCGGGCGGCGGCAGCTGCGTGGGCCTCGTCGCCGGTGATGCGGCAGAGGGTCAGGAGGTTGCGCAGGAGGTTGGCGTTGTCCTCCAGCATCTTCTCGTAGTGGGGCTCCGACCAGTCGCGGTTAGTGGCGTAGCGGAAAAACCCGCCCCACTCCTGGTCGAAGACGGCGCCGGCGGACATGAACTCCAGCGTCTTGCGGG
>JADFNQ010000017.1 GCA_022563285.1 Chloroflexota bacterium
CCCACGGCGTCGGGCAGAGTGAACTCGTGGAACGTGAATATGGGCGGCGGCTGGGACTCGTCGTCGAATAGCAGCAGCGCTTGGGCCAGGCCCCGCGTGTCGATCCGCGAGTAGCGGTACACACCCTCCTGTCCGTCCTGCCGCCAGAGCTGGTTCGTATCTTCGTAGTGGTCGTGCGATACCTCCTGAAGCCGTTCGGGGTCGCAGGCCAGGCGCCGCTCCAGCGTGGAGTGCGTAGCCCCTCGTGCGCAGGGCTCATTAATGGAAGCCGTGAGCGCTCCCTGTTTGGGCCGAGTGTCGGCCGACCTGTCGGCCCCGTCCCACTTCCCGAACGCCCGGTGTACCGCTTCGTACAGCGTCTCCACGCCTTCGCTCAGGAACTTCGCTGTGTCGAACTGCACCGCCTGGGGCGCTACCGTCTGGCGGCTCTCCCGCAGGTAGTAGGCCGGGTTGACGATGTCGTGGTGGCCGCACCAGGCGCCGGTGCCCAGGGTGTTGTGGCTGGGCCAGGTGATAGTCGGGAAGGTCACCATCGTCCCGTGGCGGAACACCAGCCCGCCCTCCACCAGCCGCCTCAGGTTGGGGATCGACTCCGCGTCGTGCTCCAACCGCTCCTGCAGCTCCGTATTGCTCAGCCCGTCCAGCAGCATGATGTAGACGCGCTCCGGCCTTCGCCCTTCCTCATCGAGTATCTCCTCGATCGGCTTGCCGTCCTGCCGCTTCAGGTAGACGTCCGGCTTCACGCCCCGCTCGCTGGAGGTGCGGCCACTGGCGTCCTTGCCGTCGATGAGAGGAAGACCGAGGAGCAACGCCAGCGTGGGCGCCACGTCCACCTGAGCGCAGATGGCGTCCGTCACCCCCGGCCTGATCCCCGGCCCGGAGAAGACCAGCGGCGCCCGCGACTGCACCACGTCCAGGGCGCCGTGCTGCCCCGGCTGCCGCCCGAAGGCGTACGACTTGGGGCTGATGACGATGTCCGGCGCGTTGGGGCTATCGAAGAGCTGGGCGATCCGCTCCTGCGCCAGCGGATAAGTCAGCTGCTCCGGCTCCACGAAAGCCCGCGCCGGGTCCGTCCCCGAGTAGCCGGACCTCTCTCCCGCCGCCAGCTCCTCCGCCAGCGTCGCCAGCGCTTTCGGGTCCTGGTTGGCGATCGGGTCCTCCCCTATCCGCTCCACGATCCGGTAGGCGTAGCCGCCAGCGTCGTCGTAGAAGCGCTGGAAGCGGATCATCCCCCGCTTGGCCCACACCTCGTAGGCGCCTTGCCCGTCTGGGCCGTCCCGATAAGTGATCACCAGGTCCGTCTGCGGCCCCCGAACGGGGTCCGTGAGCAGCGCCGCGATGGCGCGGTTGCCGGACTCCTCCTGGCTGGCGTCCAGCCCCTGTCCCCCGGGCCGCTCCGGTCCCGCTATCCGTCCCTCCTTTATCGTCACGGCTCTTCCCTTTCCTACGGTCTCGGTGGCGGCTAGTCTATCATCCAGCGCTCTTACCCTGCCACCGCTCATCGTGCACAAGCTCCTCCATCTCCACCCGCTTTCTCCCCAGGTGCATGGAGACCGCTGGGTCGGGATAGCCCAGCGCCAGCACGACCACCACCCGGTAGTCCTCCGGCAGCCCCAGCGTCTTCTTCACGCACTCCTGGTCGTGCATCGAGCAGGGGCAGGAGGCGATGCCCAGGGACCAGGCCGCCAGCATCATGTTCTGAGCCGCCCGGCCGGCGTCGAAATCGCTCCCCGTGGAGGGCAGGCAGATGGCGATCCCCGCCGCCGCCGCAGGCAGATGCTGGGAGAACTTGGCGCAGGCCGCCACCTCCTCCCTGCGCTTCCTGTCTGTGACCACCACCAGCCGCGTAGGCTGGGTGTTCTTGGAGCTCCCCGCCATCCGTCCTGCCTGCAGGACCCTGCGCAGGTCCTCCTCCACGATGGGCTTGTCCAGGTACGCCCTCGTATCTCGCTTACTGATGACGCACTCGTAGGCTTCCATTCCCTCCTCCTCTGGTCTGGATACGGCTGCCGCAGGGGGGTGTCTTTGGGGCGGGGCGGGCGGGGGCCTTCGCCCCGTAATGCTACAGGAACGGGGGCGTCAGCGCAGCACCCTTCGGAGCTGGGAACCGGCATCTGAGCGGCCGGCGGCTTGGGTATAATACCGGCATGTCCCGCATCGTCGTCACTTACTGGACGAACACGGAGCCGCCCTGGGATAGGGACGTCCCCTGGATCGTACGCATCGCCGTGCGCTGGGGCATCACTATGGTGGGCTTCCTGGCCGCCGCCTGGATCGTCCGCGGCGTTGACATCGATGGCTGGCAGTCGCTCCTCCCCGCCGCTGCTATCTTCATAGCCGTCCGCGCCCTGCTGCGGCCGCTCCTGATCTTCCTCACCTGCCCCCTTCAGCTTCTCACCCTGGGGCTGTTCATCCTTATCGTTAACGCCCTGGTGCTGGCGTTCACCGACTGGGTCTGCGACGGTCTCGGTATCGAGTTCAACGTGGACGGCTTCGTCGCTGCTTTCCTGGGAGCCCTGGTGATATCGGCGGTCTCCTTCGTCCTCTCCCGCTTCCTGCGCCGCAACCCCCTTGCCCCCCGCCCCGCCTAGGCCCGCTGATGTGGGAAACGGGATACGGGCAAACGGAGACTCAGCGCGGACGAGTCAGGCTCGCCTTCCCTGTTACCCCTTCGCTGGCGTTCGGCTAGGTCGTGGCGGTGACCCTGTACACCCGGTCGCCGCGGCGGACTCGATCCTGCACCTTGATCCCGATCTTCTTCCCCCGGCCCGCCTCCTCCACCTGCTCGTGCTCCACCTGCATGCTCTCCACCACCAGCTCAAGGTCCGTAGTGTGGCCCCCGATACGGATCGTGTCCCCCACTTTCAGCTTACCGGTCAGGTCTATCCCCGCTACGCCGATATTGGCGAAGTAGTCCGTCACTCGGCCGATCTCTTCCTCCTCGGCCATGATGTCTGCCCTCCTTAGTCTTTGCGCCGGTTCGGCCTGATTCTACCCCCGTCCCAGTGTCCCATCAACTACTGTTCGAGATAACAGAAAAGGCCGCGGCTCACCGCGGCCCGGGATCAATCCACCTGGAACCTAGCCCGTCTTCACGCCCAGCGCGTCGCCCTTCGCTTCCGGCGACCGCTGTACGATGGAACGGAAGGCATCCCCACCATCGTACGCCCCCTCGGGGCTACGCCGGATCATCACAAGGAACGCCTCCACCACGTGGGAATCGAACTGCGTCCCCGCGTTGCGGGCGATCTCGATGCAGGCCTGCTCTCGCGACATCGCCTGGCGGTAGGGCCGGCGCGAGGTCATCGCGTCGTAGGCGTCAACCACGCCGAACACCCGCGCTCCCAGGGGAATCTCCTCTCCCGCCAGGCCCCGTGGGTAGCCCTTGCCGTCGTAGCGCTCGTGGTGGGCCCAGACGATCTCCGCCGCATCGCGCAGAAAGTCGATGCCGTTCAGGATCTCGTATCCCAGCTCTGAGTGGCGCCGCATATCCTTCCACTCTTCCTCGTCCAGAGGCTCCGCCTTACGCAGGATGCTGTCCGCCACCCCTATCTTGCCGATGTCGTGCAGCGCTGCCGCGTACTCGATCTCCAGCACCTGCTGCTTGCTCAGTCCCATCTCCCTGGCCACCGATGACGCCATCCGCGCCACCCGCCGGGCGTGGCGGTGGGTCATCTTGTCGCGTATGTCCAGGGCGGTGCTGAGCACTTCCACCACCGCGGAGGACAGCCGGTTGTCCCCCTTCACCGTCCTCCCCTGGTCGAACCCCTTGCGTTCCAGCTTGTTGGCGTACAGCTTGGCGTCCGCCCAGTGGATGATCTCCTCCAGGTCAGTGCCGCCCCATGGGTAGCCGCCTACGCCGATGGAGACACCCAGGTAGATGCTGGCGTGTCCGTTCTCCCACACCGGCCCCTCGCTCAACTGGTCCCAGATGCGCCAGGCCATCTCGTCCGCCTCACGGCGGTCTGCGCTGGGCATGATCACGGAGAACTCGTCGCCGCCCAGGCGAGCCGTCACGTAGTCTGGTCCCGCCGTTCGGTTCAGGACCCGCGCGAACTGTCTGAGGACGATATCGCCCACCTGGTGACCGAACTCATCGTTGATCGCCTTCAGGTCGTCGACATCGATCATGATGATGGAAAGCGGCTTGCGTAACCGCCCCGCGCGCTCCAGCTCCTCCTGTAGCCGCTCGTAGAAAAAGCGACGGTTCTGGAGCTGCGTCAGGTCGTCCTTGGAGGCGATCTCCTGGAGCTTGGTCTGGCGCTCTCCGAATATCGTCGCCGCACGGTCGCGCTCCCTCTGCACCATTCGTTGCGTCCAGCGCAGCAGGAATTCTCCCGCCAGGGCCATAAAGGTCAGAAATAGCCCCATCGCCGCCCATAGCTGCCAGCCGCTCCTGAGGATATCCATGGATACCAGGAATGCGAAGGCGCTGGCGGTGGCCGCCACCCCTGCCAGCCGGAGCGTTAAGAACGCCCGCCCGATGTGGTTCGGGTTACGGTACTCGTCAGCGGTGAGATCGTCGGCCGGGACGGCGGCCTGGGTCCCTTGATCCCCAGCGCCAGTTACCGGCCCTTCCACTGCTGGCGCTTCGGTGGAGTCGCTCTCGTTGATGGTCATGCGCTCAGACTCTCCGCCCCCTCGCTGCTCTCAAATGCCATCACTGCCGTGTTTCTCGCGCGGCTTCTAGAACCTTAGACGGTGAGCGGAGCGTTGGCCGTTACGTCCCCAGAGTTAAAAGTGCGTTCACTTCGGATGGGCAAGGCATCCCCGCGCTGGCCCGCCCCCCAGTACCTAGGGCAGCGGCGTCAATCGCCGATCCCGCTACCAGTCGCGCAGGTCTCCGTCCTCGATGCAGCTGCCCGGGTGCAGTCCCATCTTGCAGAAGTTCTCGCTCAGATCGGACTGGGCCACGTGGTCGGCCCAGTGCTGCAGCTCCTGCTTGGGCAGGTTCTGCAGCAGCGATCCCAGGCTGGTGTGGATCGTACGGTCTCCCTCGCCGATGCCGAAGTCCAGGGACCAACCGCCGAGCTTCTTCAGCCGGCCAACCGTGTTTGTGCGCTTGATCTCCAGGGCCCGCTCCCGGTAACGGTTCAGCACTGCGGCGTGGAAGCGGATCTGGACGAGAGCCGGGTCGGCGGCGGCGAACGCCCGCGAGTATATCACCCTTGCCCAGGGGTTCGTATCGTCGGTCATGGCTCCAGGAGAGGCCCTGAGCAACCCTGGACGCTGGGTCGCCTGGCCCTACTTCTCGATCGGCTGGCCGACCATACTGCCCCACTCCGTCCAGGAGCCGTCGTAGTTGAGCACGTCCGGGTAGCCCAGCAGGTACTTCAGGACGAACCAGGTGTGCGAGGAGCGCTCGCCTATGCGGCAGTAGGCTATTGTCGGCTTGTCTCTGGTCACACCTGCCCCCTCGTAGAGGGCGGCCAGCTCGTCGGCGCTCTTGAACGTCCCGTCGTCGTTCACGGCCTTGGACCAGGGGATGTTGGCGGCGCCGGGGATGTGGCCGGCCCGCTGGGCCGTCTCCTGGAGCCCCGGAGGGGCCATGATCTCGCCCGTAAACTCTGCGGGGGAGCGCACGTCAACCAGGTTGCCCGCCTTCTGCTGCAGGAACGTGCTCACCGCCGGCTGCAGGGCGCGCATAGTCGCCTCGTCGCGCTGCGGCGCCTTGTAGCTCGTCGCAGCTACCTGCGGCTTCTCCTGCGTGATCTCCCGCTTCTCCACCTCCATCCACTTCTTGCGGCCGCCGTCCATGAGGCGTACGTCCTTGTGGCCGTTGATCTTCGCCTGCCAGAGCGCGAAGGCGGCGAACCAGTTGTTGTTGTCGCCGTATAGGATGAGCGTGTCCTCCGGCTTGATGCCGCTTTCCGACATAAGCTTCTCGAAGTCCACCTGGCTTAGGATATCGCGCTGGATGATATCGTTGAGCTGAGTGGTCCAGTTCCAGCCTACGGCGCCTTTGATGTGACCCTGGTCGTAGGCTTCGGTGTCAACGTCCACCTCCACCAGCTTCACGTTCGGATCGCCAAGGTGCTGCGCCACCCAGTCCGTGGAGACTAGGACATCGCGATTGGCATACTCAGCCATTGAGGTGACCCTTCCTTCCTGCTACTACGCCTGCACGCTGGGGGCGGTGAGGCGATGACTAATTCTCCGCTGGGAAGAGCGCTATTGTCAACGTCTGTCACTCCGCCCCACTGCCCGCCGCCGGCGCCTCGACCGGCGAAGCCTGACTCGTCATAATGGAGTCGTACCCCGATGGACTCCCGAAAGCGTATCCGCCGCTTCCTTGCCGTCTCCTCGCTCGCCGCTCGCATCTACCTGGGCTACAAGGCGATCAGCGTCCGCGAGCGGCGCTTCAACCTTCCCAAAGAAGAAGCGGACGCCCGTCGCCGCGCCCACCACTCCTGGTGCGCCCACCAGCTCTATGACCTCGCCATCCGCCAGCAGGGTCTGCTGATCAAGTTCGGCCAGATCGTCGGCTCCCGTCCTGACCTCGTCCCGGAGGAGTACGTTGATGTCCTCTGCCGGTTACAGGACCAGGTGCCGCCTCGCCCCTTTCCCGTGATCGAGCGCCAGATCACCCGCGAGCTCCGCCGGTCCCTCGCCGATGTCTTCTCGGAGTTCGACCGCCGTCCCATCGCCTCTGCCTCCCTGGCCCAGGTTCACAGGGCCACCCTCAAGGACGGCCGCATCGTCGCCGTCAAGGTCCAGTACCCCGGCATCTGGGAGGTTGTTCGGACAGACCTTGACAGCATCGGCTTCATGCTGCGCATCCTGGGCGCCCTGGAGCGCAACCTCGACTTCGGCCCCATCATCGAAGAGATGAGCTACAACATCCCCCTGGAGCTCGACTTCATCAACGAAGGCCACAACGCGGAGTTGATCGCCGCCAACTTCGCCCCCCGCGAAGACATCATCGTCCCCCGCATCTACTGGGAGTACACCACCCGCCGCGTCCTCGTCATGGAGTTCTTGGAAGGCATCAAGATTACCGACATCAAATCGCTCCGGGCTGCCGGCATCGACTGCCAGGCCGTCTCTCAGTTGGTCACCGACGCCTACAGCGAGCAGCTCTTCCTACACGGCATGTTCCACGCCGACCCGCACCCGGGCAACCTGTTCGTCCGGCCCGGTCCCCAGCTGGTGATGCTTGACTTCGGCCTCTGTCGCAAGCTGGACGACCAGTTCCGCCTGGGCTACGCCAAGCTGGTCAGCGCCATGATCACTGGCAACGCCCCCGAGATGGTCGAGGCCTTCCGCGACCTGGGGTTCCGCGTCAAGCATGCCGAGGACCCGACCCCCTACCTGGTAATAGGCAGCGCCTTCATGGAGTCCAGCCGGCCCGGCCGCGGCTACGCTGACCCTGACCTCGTGGCCGAGGCGAACCAGCGGATGGCCCGCGCCATCCGCGCCAACCCGATCGTGGATATCCCACGGGAGTTCTTGCTCATCATGAGGGTAATGGGGCTGCTCAGCGGGCTGGGCAAACATCTGGACTCGCGGGTGGATCTGCTGACCACGCTGCTGCCCTACACAAAGGCAGCCCTGGAGGGGGCGCGCTGATGGGACGTCTTCATGATCTTCAGCATTCCTGATGCTTGACGGCAAAAACGCCAGTATTGTAGAATTGCTACAAAGCGCCCCATCAGATCTTTCAGCTAGTTTTAGTGAGGTTCAAGCCCGTGGTTAATCGCTTCCGTGACACCTCCGATTCATTCTCTACCCGCTGGATCACCCTAGGCCAGGCCTGCAAGCTGCTGGGGGTAAACGAGTCCACCCTCCGGCGCTGGGCCGATGCCGGTCACGTACGCTCCTTCCGCACTCCCGGCGGCCACCGTCGCTTTTCGGAGGAAGACCTCCGCAGCCTCGTAGCCGGGCGCGGAGGGGCTGGTAATGAGCCTTATACCGCACTGGGACAACTGGCCCTCACCCGCATCCGCCGTCGCCTCAGCCAGGGCCGCGCTCAGGCGCCCTGGTACGCCGGCATCTCCGAGGAGGAGCGTGAGCGGCTGCGTCCCCTGGGCCGCCGCCTGGTCGGCCTTGTCTCCGAATACATGACTAAGGGTGCTCGTCGCGCCCATCTCATCGACGAGGCGCGGGAGGTCGGCCACGAGTACGGCCGCGAGCTCGTCCGTGACCGCCTCAGCATCCGCGACGCCGTAGAGGCGTTCACCTTCTTCCGCAAGGGCCTGGACGAGTCCGCCATGGAGCTGGCCCAGAAGAACGATCTCCCTGTAGAGGAGGCGGTGGAGGTGTGGGATCTCCTCTCTAATCTGGCTGACCAGGTGCTCTTGGCCATCGCTGAGACTTACGAGGAAGCGGAGGCCCCGGCCGTAAGCGGATAGACCTCATGCGGTACTATCCGGTTTTCCTGGATATCGCCGGCAAGCCGGTGGTGGTGATCGGCGGCGGCGAGATAGCTGTTCAGAAGGTCAAGGGGCTTCTGGACGCCAGCGCCCGCGTTACCCTCGTCAGCCCCACCCTGCACCCAGACCTGGTGCCGCTCGCCGCCCAGGGACGCATCGAGCACGTCGCCCGCGAGTACGCCCCCGGCGACCTGGAGGGCTACTTCCTCGCCTTCGTCGGCACCGACGACCGCGCCATTAACGATATCGTGGCGCGGGAGGGGAAGGAGCGGGGCGTCTTGGTGAACGCCGTGGACGACCCCGCCAACTGCGACTTCATCATGCCCGCCGTCGTCCGCCGCGGTGACCTCATCGTGGCCGTGTCTACCAGCGGCGGCAGTCCGGCTATGGCCCGTAAGATGCGCGAGGAGCTGGAGGCGTTCCTTACCGAGGAGTACGCCCTCATGCTGGAGCTGGCGACCGAGGTGCGGCGGGAGCTCCGCGATCGGGACCTGACGGTGGACCCGGAAGTCTGGAACGCAGCCCTGGACACAGAGATGAAGCGCCTCCTGGGCGATGGACGCCGCGACGAGGCGAAGCAACGGCTGCTGCGGTCTCTCCTGGAGCCGGCGGGGGAACGATGAACCGCGAAACGCCGGTCGTTACCTGCGTTGGGCTTAACCATCGCACCGCTCCGGTAGAGGAGCGTGAGAAGGTCGCTTGCTCCCCGCAGGACCTGCCGCCCACCCTCGCCAGACTTCGCGAACAGCTGGGCAACGCGGTGGTCATCTCCACCTGCAACCGTACCGAACTGTATTCGACCACGGACGGCGGCGATCTCCAGCTGGAGCGGCTGCTGGGCGCCCTTGCCGCCACCAAGGAGGCTGAACTCAACCCGCGGCTGACCTACTTCCTCAGGCACGATGAGGCGGTGCGCCACCTGTTCCGCGTCGCCTCCGGCATAGAATCAATGGTCTTGGGCGAGTCCCAGATCCTGGGGCAGGTGAGGGACGCCATGTCCGCCGCCACACAGGCCGGGTCGCTCAACGGAGTGCTCTCCCGCCTCCTCCACTCTGCCTTGAGGGTGGGCAAGCGGGCCCGCAGCCAGACCAACATCGGCCGCTACGCCGTCTCCGTCAGCTCAGCCGCCGTGGCGCTGGCGAGGCAGACCGCGGGCACGCTGGATGGCAAGACGGTTCTGGTGATCAGCGCGGGCTCCACGGGCAAGCTGGCCGCCCACAGCCTGGCCGAGAGCGGCGCCGCCCGCATATTGGTGACCAACCGTACCCCTCAGCGTGCCGCCGCCCTTGCCCGCAGCATCGGCGGGCATATCGTGCCCTTCTCCCAGCTCCCCCACGCCCTGGCCGAGAGCGACATCGTGATCAGCGGCACCGGCGCCGGCGACTTCGTCCTCGGGCCGGAGATCGTAGCGTCGGCCGCCGCCAGCCGCAACGGGGCCGAGCTGCTGTTGTTCGACATCGCCGTGCCCCGTGACATCGACCCGGCGGTGCGTGAGCTGCCCGGAGTGCGCCTGTTCGACATCGACGATCTTGAGGCCGTCTCCCGCGCCAGCCTGCGCGGCCGCCGCCGCGAGGTCCTGAGGGTGGAGGCGCACGTCGAAGACGAGGTGGAGGAGTTCATGATCTGGTGGCGCTCTCTGGACGTCGTGCCCGTGATCGCCGCCCTCCGGGAGCGGGCTGAGGATCACCGCCGCCGCGAGCTGGAGCGGGCCCTCCGCCGCTTGCCTGACCTGAACCAAGCGCAGAGGGAGCGCATCGAGGCGATGACCCGCGCCATCGTCAAGAAGATGCTGGACCGGCCCATCGCCCGGCTCAAGAACGGCGCCGACACCGGCCTGTACATGGAGGCGCTGGAGGATCTGTTCCAGGTCCGCCGCACATCTCACGTAACCGGCGCCAGCCCCCGCGGAGGCTGAAGTTGTGTCCGACCGCCCCTTCATCGTCGGCAGCCGCGGCAGCCGCCTTTCGCAGCGCCAGACGGAGCTAGCCCTCGAAACGCTCCGCCGGGCGCACCCGGGCGCTCGCTTCCAGGTTCGACCTATCCGCACCGCCGGCGACAAGTCCCGCGCCTCCCTGAGCGAGATCGGCGGCCGCGGTGTGTTCATCGCGGAGCTGGAGCGGGCCCTGCTCCACGGCGAGATCGACATCGCGGTGCATAGCCTGAAGGACATGCTCTCCGCCGCCACCGAGGGGCTGGCCGTCGCCGCCGTCACGAAGCGGGCCGACGTGCGCGACGTGCTCGTATCGCGGGACGGTGCTACCCTGTCCGCCCTGCGGGAGGGCGCCGTCGTTGGCACCGGCAGCCCCCGCCGTGCCGCCCAGCTCCTCGCCGCCCGCCCCGACCTCCGCATCGCTGATATCCGAGGCAACGTGGACACCCGCATCCGCAAGGTGAAGGACGGCGAATACGACGCCACCGTGCTGGCCGCCGCTGGCCTCGCCCGCCTGGGCTGGCTGGACCGCGCCTCCGAGGTGCTTACGGTGGAGCTGATGCTCCCCGCCGTGGGCCAGGGGGCGCTCGCCCTCCAGGTGCGGGCCGACGACACGGAGGCGATAGAGCTGGTGGCCGCCGCCGACCACCCCGCCACCCATCGCGTCACCGCCGCCGAACGGGCCTTCGAGGCGCATCTCGGCGGCGGCTGTCACTCCGCCATCGCCGCCCTGGCCGAGGTCAGCGAGTCCGGCCTGCGCCTGCGTGGGCTGGTCGGCGACCCGGCCGGAGGACGGCTCCTGCGCGGCCAGGTACAGGGTTCGGTGGAGGACGCCGAGCCGCTGGGCGTCCGGCTGGCGCAGCACCTCCTCTCGCAGGGCGCTGGCGCCATCCTGGAGGCGGTCTCGTGAGCGGCAAGGTGTGGCTCGTCGGCGCCGGCCCCGGCGACCCCGGCCTGATCACCGTCACCGCCCTGGAGCGCCTGCGCCAGGCCGATGTGATCGTCTACGACCGCCTGGTCAGCCCGCGGCTGCTGGACCACAGCCGCGAGGGGGCCGAGCTCATCTTCATGGGCAAGGTCGCGGGCGAGGGCCACCACGACCAGTCGAAGATCAACGAGCTGCTCATCGAGAAGGCCCGCGAGGGCAAGCGGGTGGTGCGGCTGAAGGGGGGCGACCCGTTCGTGTTCGGCCGCGGCGGCGAGGAGGCGGAGGGGCTGCAGGCCGCAGGCGTTCCCTTCGAGGTCGTGCCGGGGGTGACCTCCGCCGTCGCTGTGCCCGCCTATGCTGGCATCCCCGTGACCCACCGGGGCGTCGCCGCGACCTTCGCCGTGGTCACCGGCCATGAAGACCCCGACAAGGGCGAGCCGGCCGTCGACTGGGAGCGGCTGGCCACCGCCGTGGACACCCTGGTGCTGCTGATGGGTGTGAAGACACTGCCGGAGACCATCGAGAGGCTCATCGCCGGTGGCAGGCCGCCGGAGACGCCGGTGGCCGTCATCCGCTGGGGGACGACGCCCGAGCAGCGCACCGTCATCGGCACCCTGGCCGACATCGTGCAGCGGGTGCGGGAGGCGAAGCTGGAGCCCCCGGCGATTACCGTCGTCGGCGAGGTCGTCCGCCTGCGGGAGACCCTCGCCTGGTTCGAGGACCGGCCGCTGTTCGGCAAGCGGGTGCTCATCACCCGCACGCGGCGCCAGGCGAGCGCGCTGGCGAGGCTGCTGGCGGAGGAGGGCG
>JADFNQ010000191.1 GCA_022563285.1 Chloroflexota bacterium
TACCCTGACCTCCGCCTCGTCGAGCACCACCTCGTCGAGGAGCCCCTCACCTTCCCCTACGTCCCCGGCCTCCTCGCCTTCCGCGAGGTGCCCGTCCTCGCCCGCGCCTTCCAGCAGCTGGAGCGGACGCCGGACCTCCTCCTGGTGGACGGCCACGGCCTCTCCCACCCCCGGCGCTTCGGCCTCGCCTGCCACCTGGGGCTGCTCCTGGACCTGCCCACCATAGGCGTCGCCAAGAGCCGCCTGCTGGGCCAGCACGGCGAGCCCCCAGCGACAGCGGGAGGACGCGCCGAGCTGCGGGACGGCCCCGACCTCATCGGCCTCGTCCTGCGCACCCGCGATGGCGTCTCCCCGGTCTACGTCTCCGTTGGCCACCGCATTGGCCTCCAGGAGGCCGCCGAGTGGGTGCTCCGGCTCTGCCGGGGCTATCGGCTGCCGGAGCCCACCCGTCTCGCCGATCAGCTCTCCAAGGGGCGCCGGCTCCAGCCGGCGCAGCGGGAGTCCCCAGGGGAACAGATGTCGCCGCTGTAGGCGGCCGCTGGGGCAGAAGCCCGTAGGGTATAATCTAAGCCGGAGGTACGAATCACAGATGCAAGAGACAAAACTGGCCCTGCAGGAGCTTCAGCAGCGCATTCAGCACGTCCTCCACCGTCTTTGACATCCCCAAACTGGAACTAGAGATCGAGGAACTGGAGCGGCAGTCCGCGCGCCCTGGCTTCTGGGACGACTCCAACCAGGCGCAGAGCCTGATGCGCCGCCTCGCCGATGACCGAGACCAGGTGGAGGTGTGGCGGGGTGTGGAGACGAAGGCCCGCGAGACCCTGGAGCTGCAGCAACTGGCCGAGGCCGAGGGCGACGAAGCCCTCGCCGCCGCCGTCGCCGCCGACCTCGATAAGCTCTCCGCCCAGCTCGACGGCCTCGAGCTCTCGCTCGCCTTCTCCGGCGAGTACGACCGCCGCGACGCCATCCTCGCCGTCCACGCCGGCGCCGGCGGCACCGACTCCCAGGACTGGACGGAGATGCTGCTCCGCATGTACCTGCGCTGGGCCGAGAAGCATGACTACCCCACCGCCATCCTGGACATGACCTCAGGCGAGGAGGCGGGCGTCAAGAGCGTCACCGTGGAGATCGCCGGCCGCAACGCCTACGGCTACCTTCGCGCCGAGCGGGGAGTGCATCGGCTCGTCCGCCTCTCCCCCTTCGATGCCGCTCACGCCCGTCACACCTCGTTCGCCCTGGTGGAGGTGTTGCCCCAGGTGGAGAGCGCCGCCGAGGTCAACCTGGACCCCGATGACCTCCGCATCGACGTCTTCCGCGCCTCCACTAAGGGCGGACAGAACGTCCAGAAAAACGCCACCGCCGTCCGCATCACCCACATCCCCACCGGCCTCACCGTCTCCTGCCAGAACGAGCGCTCCCAGCGCCGCAACAAGGAGAGCGCCCTCAAGGTGCTGGAGGCCCGGCTCCTGGTGCGGGAGCTGGAGCGGAAGGCTGAGGAGAAGGCGCTGTTGAAGGGGGCGCACGTCTCCGCCGCCTGGGGCAACCAGATCCGCTCCTACATCCTCCACCCGTACAAGATGGTAAAGGACCACCGAACGGGACATGAGACCAGCGATGCCGAAGCCGTCCTGGACGGGGAGATCGACGACCTGCTCCGGGCCTATCAGAAGGCGACCCTGGGTGGCTAGCCTGCGCCCGTTGCTCCTCCTGGCGCCCCTGCTCCTGGCCGCCCTGTCGCTTGCGCCGGGGACCGTCTCCGCGCAGGGCCCCAGCGTCACCGACGGGGGTGCCGTGAGCCGCTTCCCCGACGGCGTCGAGTTCCGCCTCTCCGCTCAGGGCGACCAGCCCATCGAGAAGGTGCGGCTGCGTTACACGATACTGCCGGACGGCACCAAAGCCAGCGGCGTGCCCGACTTCCAGCCGGGCTCATCCGTCTCCACCAGCTTCACCCTGGCCGGCGATGAGACCCCGAACATCTACCTGTCCCCGGGCACGCGCATCGATTACTACTGGGAGGTGGAGGACGCCGCCGGCAACGTCGCCACCACCCCCGAGGCGAGCATCATCTACGAGGACATCCGCTTCGAATGGCAGACGCTGGAGGCGGACGGCGTGGTCATCCACTACTACTCGGGCAGTGACGACGACGCGCAGGCCATGCTGGACGTGGCCCAGGAATCGATCGCCGGGATGTCTGCTCTCCTGGGCGTCACGGTGGAGTTCACGGTGAACATCCGCATCTACGCCTCCACGGACGACATGCGGGATGCTTTGCAGCGGCGCAGCGAAACGTTCGAGTCGCAGATAACCACCGCCGGCGTGCGTGTCTCCTCCGACACCGTGCTGGTGCTGGGGAACGTCTCCTTCTCCACCCTGCGCCATGAGCTCGCCCACGTGGTCACCGCCATCGCCGGCGAGGGCCCCTTCGGGAGCCTGCCCGCCTGGCTGGACGAGGGTACCGCCGTCTACGCCCAGGGCGACCCGGAGGGGTTCCGGGACGCCGTGGAGCGCGCTATTGACCGCGGCAACGTCCTCTCCGTGCGCTCCATCACCTCCTACCAGGGCGATCCCAACAAGGTCAACCTCTTCTACGGCCAGTCCTGGAGCCTGGTGACCTTCCTCATCGACACCTACGGTGGGGAGCAGTTCGCCCAGCTATTCGCCGAGATCAAGCGTGGCAACACTACGGACACCGCCCTGGAGGCCGTCTACGGGTTCGACCAGGACGGCCTGGAGAACGAATGGCGGGCCAGCGTTGACCTGCCCCCTCGCGAGGACACCGCACAGGACAGCGAGGAGCCGGTCCCCACGTTTCCGCCCTCAGACGGCGAAGACACCGGCAGTCCTGTGACGGGTGGGGATGACGGCGACGGCACCTCCGCCGGCGTCATCATCGGCCTCGTCCTGGCGGTACTGGCGGTCGCCGCCGCCATCGCCCTCGCGACGCTGGTGCTAAGGCGTCGCCTCCGCTAGCGCACAACGACCCCCCCGCTCACCCTGAGCCTGTCGAAGGGTCATTCTGAGCCTGCCTGCCGGTAGGCAGGCGCAGCGAAGAATCTCAGCCCATGTAGCGGAGGCCTTCAGGCCTCCACCTCTTCCGCCAGCGCACAACGACCCCCGCTCACCCTGAGCCTGTCGAAGGGCCTGTCGAAGGGGTCTAACCCATCGAGGGGCGACCTTCAGGTCA
>JADFNQ010000192.1 GCA_022563285.1 Chloroflexota bacterium
CGCCCAGCTCATACGCTTCGCCGTCTCCCGCCAGCGGGAGTTCCTGGCCGACGCCTCGGGCGCGCTGCTCTGCCGCAACCCGGATGCGCTGGCCCGCGCCCTGGAGAAGATATCCGCCGACCCCGACCCGCTGGAGGTGGCGAACAAGGCGACCGCCCACCTGTACATCAACAACCCGCTACGGGAGCACAAGAGCTTCCTGAACAGCATGTTCGCCACCCACCCACCGATGGAAGAGCGGGTACAGCTGCTACGGGCGATGACGTGAGGGCGGAGCTGCGGCGGGCGCGGGAAGAGGATATTGCGCAGATAGAGGCGCTGCTTATAGCGGAACGCCTTCCCGCTAACGGCCTCGTGGAGTACCTCGATTCGTTCTTCGTGTTGAGTGAGGCGGACAAGGTCGTGGGCTGCGCGGGCCTCGAGTGCTACGGCGAAGCGGCTCTACTGCGGTCAGTGGTGGTGGCGCCAGAACGGAGGAGGAGGGACGACGGCCGGAGGCTGGTGGATACTGCGCTGGCCGAAGCGCAGCGACGAGGAGTGCGACGTGCCTACTTGTTCACCATGCACGCGTCCCTGTTCTTCGGCCGCATGGGGTTCCGTGAGGTCAGCCTGGAGGAGTTCGAGGAGGCGGTCAGGGCCTCCCGGCAGTACGAGGCCGTCTCCCAGATCCCGGGCTTACGCGAACAGGTCAGGGCGATGGCACTGGAATTGGGCGGCAGCGCGGGCCAACGCCTGACTAGCTCGCGGCGAATATGAGACCGTATGATCTGCGACTCAGGCCATCCTCCACTAGATTCTACGGCACCACCTGCACGCCCTCGCCCTTGACCACCTCGCCTACGCGCCAGACCGGTAGCTCGGCGGCGGCGAAGCGGGCCTCCATGTCGGCGGCCTGTTTCGGGGCGACGGCGAGAAGGAGGCCGCCCGAGGTCTGAGGGTCGAATAGGAGGTGACGCATCACCTCGGACACCTCGTCGGAGAAGGCGACCTTGTCCCGGAGGTGCGTGCGGTTTCGCCCGGCGCCGCCCGTGGTGATCCCCTGCGAGGCGTACTCCAGGGCGCCGGGGAGGATCGGGACGCTGCCCGCCCTCAGGCGCAGGGCCACCCCGCCGGCGGCGGCCATCTCGTAGCCGTGGCCGAGGAGGCTGTAGCCGCTGATATCGGTGAGGGCGCTGACTTCTACCGCTGTCGCGATGTGGGATGGGTGGCGGTTGAGGAGGGTCATAGAGTCGATGGTGGCCTGGAGGTGCTCCGGCTTGGCCTGATCGGCTTTGGCGGCGGTGGTGACGATACCGGTGCCCAGGGGCTTGCTGAGGTAGAGGAGGTCTCCGGGCCGAGCCCCGGCCTTGGCGAAGATGCGCTGGGGGTGGACGATACCGAGCACGCACAGGCCGTACTTCGGCTCGACGTCGATGATAGTGTGGCCGCCGGCGATGATCCCGCCGGCCTCGGCCACCTTATCGGCGCCGCCGCGGAGAATTTTGCCTATGGTCTCGTGGGCCATGTCGTCGGGGAAGGCGGCGATGTTGAGGGCCAGCGTGACCTCGGCCCCCATGGCGTAGACGTCGCTCAGGGCGTTGGCGGCGGCGATCGCCCCGTACTGGTAGGGGTCGTCCACCAGCGGCGCAAAAAAGTCCACCGTTAGCACCACCGCCTGCTCATCGTTGAGCCTGTAAACGGTGGCGTCGTCAGGCGCGGCCAGGCCCACGAGGAGGTCGGGGTGCTGGTCGACCTGCGAATCAGCGAGGTAGCGCAGGACCTGCGCTAGGGTTTCCGCCCCCGCCTTGCCGGCTCAGCCGGCGCAGGAGGCCAGCGCGGTGAGGCGCACCGGCTTCGTGGCCATGCCTACTCCTTCTAGGCTGGCCATGTGGCCAGCGCTATACCAGTATAGGGGCGCGGCGAGGGGGCCGACAACAAGGGCGGAGTTGTGGCGCTCCGTGCCGATCCGCGAGAGAATGGATGGCATGAGATACCAGCCGGTGGGCCTCCTGGTGATGGTGCTGCTCTCCCTCCTGATCGCTGCGGGATGTGGGGGGAGCGGCGGCGCCGACGAGCCGGCGGTGGGCATCACGCCCCTTCCGGCGCCGACCGCCGAACCCACGGATGCGCCGACGCCGACGCCCACGGCCGTCCCGGCGACGCCGGAGCCCGTACCCACGGTGCATCTGCCGCAGGTTACATCGTTGGAGTTTCTGAGCGCCGACGTGGCCGTCCCGGAGCTGCCCTCGGCCTTCGCGCCGCCCCTGGAGGACCCGGCGCTGGCGGCCCTCATTCGCACTACCCTCTCGGGCTACCAGGGCGCGTACTCGGTGGTGGTGCGGAACCTGAAGGACGGGCGCACCGCCTCCTTTAACGAGGGTCAGGTGTACAGGGCGGCCAGCCTGTTCAAGCTGGCCCTCCTGCTTGAGGCCTACCGCCAGCGGGACGCGGGGGAGATCGACTTCTCCCAGCTCCTGACCCTGACCGAGGAGTACGTGGCGTACGACTTCGGCACCCTGGAGTTCCTGGGGTTGGAGGAGGGCGACATGCTCAGCGTGGCCGACGCCCTCAAGGCGATGATCATCGTCAGCGATACGCCCACCGCGGTGCTGATTCAGGACCTGGTGAACCCCGTGCGGGTGGAGCAGACACTGAGATCGCTGGGGATCAACGATATGTCGGTGTTGACCGAGATGCTGCCGACGACGGCGCACGACATGGCCCTGCTGATGGCGGCAGTGGCGGGCGGCGAGGGGGTGACGGCGGAGTCGCGGAGCGAGATGCTGGCGCTGCTGCTCCAGGAGAGCATCCGAGGCGGCATCCCCTCCGGCGTGCCGGCCAACTCGGCGGTGGCCCACAAGACCGGCAACCTGGTCAACGCCACCCATGATGTGGCGCTGGTCTGGGGCCCCGGTGGGCCCTACGTGATCGCCGTGCTCTCCGACCGTTCCTGGGAGTGGCAGGCAACGGTGGCGGTGTCGCGGGCGGTGTGGGACTACTTCGCCGCCAACCCGTAAGCCCATGGCGAGGGTTAGAGCGAAGGCGAAGCTCCTGTCGCCCGCGGAGATCGTGGACAGGCTGTCGGCCCTGTACGGGCGGCCGGTGTGGCGGCCTCACGGGGACGGGATGACGGAGCTGGTGCTCACCATCCTCTCGCAGAACACGTCCGACACGAACTCCG
>JADFNQ010000018.1 GCA_022563285.1 Chloroflexota bacterium
GCCTGGCGGAGGTCGAGGACTTCGACATGGTCGTCGAGCCAAAGATCGACGGGCTGGCGGTCGCCCTGGTCTACGAGGGAGGGCGCTTCCTGCAGGGGGCCACTCGGGGAGACGGCCTCCGCGGCGAGAACATCACCGAGAACCTGCGCACCATCCGCAGCATCCCCATGCAGGTCCGCGGCGGCAGAGTGCCCAAGCGCTTCGAGGTACGGGGCGAAGTCTACATGTCGAAGACCGCTTTCGAGCGGCTCAACGACCAGCGGGCCGACAAGGGCGAGCCCCTATTCGCCAACCCCCGCAACGCCGCCGCCGGCGCCGTACGCCAGCTCGACTCCCGCATCACCGCTTCCAGGCGGCTGGACATCTGGGTCTACCAGCTCGGCTGGGCGGACGATAGAAGGACGCCGGACTCCCACTGGGAGTCGCTCCAGTGGCTGGATAAGCTCGGCTTTCGCATCAATCCCCACATCGCCCGCTGCCGCGACCCGGACGAGATACAGCGCCACTATGAGGAGTGGGTGGAGAAGCGCCACAACCTGGAGTACGAGATCGACGGCCTGGTTGTGAAGATCGACAGCCTCGACCTTCAGCAGCAACTGGGCTACGTAGGGAGGGAGCCTCGCTGGGCGGTCGCCTACAAGTTCCCGCCCATCCAGACGACGACCAAGCTTCTGAAGATCGCGATCAACGTAGGCCGCACCGGCAGCCTCAACCCCTTTGCCGTGCTGGAGCCGGTGCAGGTAGGCGGTGTCATCGTCAAGCAGGCCACCCTCCACAACGAGGACGACGTCCGCCGCAAGGACATCCGTGTCGGCGATACGGTGATCGTGCAGCGGGCGGGCGACGTCATCCCCCAGGTCGTGGGGCCGGTGACGAGCAAGCGCAGCGGCAAGCGGCGTCGGTTCGTCATGCCCAAGCGCTGCCCGGTCTGCGGCGGCGAGGTCGTTCGCCCGGAGGGGGAGGCGATGAGCTACTGCGTGAACCCCACCTGTCCGGCGCAGGCGTTCCGCTTGCTCACCCACTTCGTCGGCCGCGGCGCCATGGACATCGACGGCCTGGGCGAGCAGTGGGCCTACGCGCTCCTGGACAACGGCCTGGTGGAGAGCCCGGCGGACCTGTTCACGCTCACCCGCGAGCAGCTACTGGAGCTGGACCGGATGGGCCCCGTGCTGGCGGACAAGATCGTCTCCAACATCGAGGCGGCGAAGAGGCGGCCCCTCTCCCGCCTACTGTTCGCCCTGGGCATACGTCACGTCGGCTCCGAGCTTGCGGAGATCCTGGCCAGCGAGTTCGGCAGCCTGGCGGATATCGCCGCCGCCAGCCCCGAGGAGCTGGAGGCGGTCCCTGCGGTAGGCCCCAAGATCGCGGAGAGCGTGCACGAATACTTCCGCGGAAAGCGCCAGCGCAAGGTGATCCGGAAGCTCAAGCGGGCCGGGGTGAACATGGGGCAGGAGCGAGTCGAGCCCGCGACAGGCCCGCTCACCGGTCAGACATTCGTGGTCACCGGCGCCCTCGCCTCCATGACCCGCAGCGAAGCGGAAGAGAAGCTCAAGGCGCTGGGCGCGAGCATCGGCAGCAGCGTGACCAAGAAGACGACCTACCTGTTGATGGGCGAATCGCCCGGCTCCAAGCTCCAAAAGGCGCAGCAGCACGGCACCAAGCTGATGGACGAGCAGGAGCTGCTGCGGCTCCTGGGCTCTTCCCAGTAACGTCCGTGGGCCGCGCCCTCCTCGTCGTTGGGCTTCTCCTGCTGGCGGCCGCCTGCTCCCAGACCGGCGATGCGCCGCCACCGGCTACCCCCACAGCGGTGGCCTCCCGGACCGTCACGGCGACGGCCGCAGCCACTACCGCCCCAGCCGACACCCCCGGAACGCTTCTCTCCAGACCTACACCCGCCGGGCTGGAGGACGCGCTCGTCATCAGGGTGATCGACGGTGACACGATCGATGTGCTCATCGGCGGGCGGGAGTTCCGGGTCCGCTACATCGGCATCGACACACCTGAGACGGTGGACCCGCGGCGGCCGGTGGAGTGCTTCGGCCGCGAGGCGAGCGAGCGCAACCGCCGCCTTGTGGAGGGCAAGACTGTGGGGCTGGAGCGCGACGTCTCAGAGACCGATAGGTTTGGCCGGCTCCTGCGCTATGTCTGGATGGACCCTTCGACAGGCTCAGGGCAGGCCCTGATGGTGAACGCCAGGCTGCTGGAGGAGGGATACGCCGCCGCCACCGCATTCCCGCCGGACATCCGCTATGCAGAGCTGTTCTCCGCGCTGGAGACGCAGGCGAGAGCGCAGGGACGCGGCCTCTGGGGCCCGGCCTGTGCCACGCCACAGCCGTCGCCGATGGTGGACGGCCCCTGCGACTTCTCCGGTACCGGCGAGCCGGTGATAAAAGGGAACATCAGCCTGAGCACGGGCGAGAAGATATACCACGTGCCCGGCGGCGAATTCTACGACCGGACGGTGATAGATGAGGCCAAGGGAGAGCGCTGGTTCTGCACGGAGGCCGAGGCGGTGGCGGCAGGGTGGCGCAAGAGCAAGCTTTAGATGATTGGCAGGTTCGCCCCATATACCCGTAGCTGAGACCTTCCTCAAGCGTTGGGATTGCTGGATGCTGCAAGACGACTCCTCTGTTATAATGCGCTAGGTTTCAGCCCCACCACAGGAGGAGAGATTGTCCCTCAATCCGATCAACGCCTTGTTGGGCTTGTTTTCCCACGATGTGGCCATAGACCTGGGGACCGCTAACACCCTGGTGATGGTCAAGGGCCGCGGCATCGTCATCGATGAGCCGTCCGTGGTCGCCATCGACCGCGTAAACAAGAAGATCCTCGCCATCGGCGCTGAGGCCAAGCGCATGGTAGGCCGCACCCCCTCCGACATCGTGGCCGTGCGACCGCTGCGGGACGGCGTCATCTCGGACTTCGCCGTCACGGAGAAGATGCTGCACTACTTCATCCGCTCCGTGCATGATCGTATCGGCTTCGGCCTGCCGCGGCCTCGCGTATCGGTGGGCATCCCCTCCGGCGTGACGGAGGTGGAGAAGCGGGCGGTGCACGAGGCCGCCCTTAACGCCGGCGCCCGCGCCGCCTACCTCGTGGAGGAGCCGATGGCCGCCGCTATCGGCGCCGGCCTGCCCGTCATGGAGCCCGGCGGCTGCATGATCGTGGACATCGGCGGCGGCACCACTGAGGTGGCGGTTATCTCCATGGGTGGCATCGTCGTCTCCACCTCCATCCGTATCGCCGGCGATGAGATGGATCAGGAGATCGCGGGGTACGCGCGGCAGGTGCACAACATGCTCATCGGCGAGCGGACGGCGGAGGAGGCGAAGATCGAGGCCGGCTCCGCCTATCCGCTGGAGCACGAGACTACCGTGGAGCTCAAGGGCCGCGACCTGGCCACCGGACTGCCCAAGGCAGTCGAGGTCAGTAGCGTGGAGATCCGGGACGCCCTTTCGGGTTCCGTTAACGCCATCATAGACTGCGTTCGCCAGACTATTGAGGTCACGCCACCCGAGCTCGTGGCGGACATCATGAGCCGCGGAATAGTGATGGCCGGCGGCGGCGCCCTCCTCAGTGGGCTGGACCGCCGCCTGGCCCAGGAGACCCACTTCCCAGTCTACGTGGGCGAGGACCCCCTCACCTGCGTTGTCCGGGGCGCGGGAGAGGTGCTGGAAGAGGCAGCAGTCCTACAGAAGGTGCAGGCGAGGCTAAATACGCGAAAGGCACCGCGCTAGAGGCCTGCGGGCGGCTCAGCCGCCGCGGCTGCGGGTGCGGAGGCCACTGAACGATGCGATTGCTCTGGTGGACGCTAGCAGTTGTAAGCGTAAGCCTGACCAGCATCATCCTCTCTGAAAACCGTACCCTGGACCCGCTGCAGAACCTCTCCCTCACCATCACCGCCCCTCTGGAGAACGGACTCCGTGACCTCGCCGAACCCGTCTCCGACTTTTTCCAGGGGCTGTTCAACCGTGGTGACCTGGTGCGCGAGAACGAACGATTACGCCAGGAGCTGGAGCGCCTGCGGGCGCAGGCGGCCGCCACTGAGGACACTGAGCGGCGCCTGCAGGACCTGGAGGAGGCGCTAGGGGTCAAGAAAGGCCAGCCTGACAGTGAGTTCGTGATCGCGGACGTCATCGCCCAAGACCCTTCCGGCTTCAAGCGCGCCCTTGCCATAAACCGCGGCAGCAAAGACGGCCTGGACGAAGGAATGGTGGTGCTGTCCAAGAGCGGGAGCCTGGTGGGGACGGTCTCGCTGGTATACGATGAGTTCTCCTGGCTGCGTCTGGTCTCGGACCCCAGCAGCGCCGTGAACATCGCCGTACTCACCGGGGACGAGCAGGGCTCCGAACCGCGGGGCGTGGCCACAGGCGACCTTCGCATCGGCCTGTCCCTGGAGCTCCTGCCCACCGGCGCCCAGATAGCGGAGGGCGACCTCGTCACCACCTCGGGCCTGGGGGGCAACTACCCGTCTGCCCTTCTTCTAGGCAGCGTCAAGTCCGTGGAGGAGAAGCCCCAAGCGCTCTCCAAACGCGCCACGCTGGAGCCAGCGGCAGACCTTTCCTCCCTGGACACTGTATTGATAATCATCAACTTCCGCCCGGCGAGGCTGTCCGGCCCGTGAAGTACCTTTTCGCTTTCGCCGGGTCGTTCTTCGCCGTCGTCCTTGCCGCCTCCGTCATGCCTTATGTAAAGGTGCTGGGCGTCGCGCCCGACCTGGTGCTGATCTTCGCCGCTTGCTGGGCGATGATCCGTGGCCAGAGGGAGGCGATGGTTGTCGTGCCGGTTGCGGGCCTGCTGCGCGACCTCACCACCAGCGACCCCGTGGGCACCTCGGTGCTCGCTTTATCGCCCATCGTGCTGCTGGCGGTGGTTCGCGAACTGCGTCCGCTGGAGAGCGACTTCCTGCCCGCGCTGGCGGTTGTGGCTACGGCGAGCTTGGCCTACGCTGTGATAAGCATGACGGTACTCACTGCGGCTGGCGAAGATGTGCCGTGGGGGACCGCTCTGCTACAAGTGGCGCTCCCGTCCATGCTGGTGAACTCCCTGTTCGCCGTGATCGTATACCCACCGATGCGATGGCTGAGCCCGCGCCCCAAGGTGGAGAGCTTCGGCGTCGGTTCCGCAGTGAGACTCTAGGCCCCGATGGATCCATACCTCAGGCCGCAGCGCCCGGAGCGTGACCGCGTAGGCGGAAAAAGGGGGCCGCCGGCCCGCAACCACCCGATCTTCGCGGTGCTGAGGGCGCTCGTGATCCTGCTCTTCGGCATCCTCATCGTCCAGCTCGTGCGGCTCCAGGTGATCAAGGGCGACGAGTACGCCCAGCGGGCCGAGATCAACGCCCTGCGAGAGGTGCAGATCCCGGCCGCCCGCGGCCTCATCCTTGACCGTGAAGGGCGACCGCTAGTGAGGAACGCCGCCCGCTTCTCGGCCGCCATCTTGCCGGGGGACCTGCCGGAGCGAGGAGAGGTGGGCATATATCACCAACTGGAGAGGGTCACTGGCGTCTCCGTGGACGAGATCGAGCGGAAGGTGGTCGCCGGGATAGAGGCCGAGGGACCGTTCGAGCCGGTGGTTATCAAGGCGGACATCGATCAAGAGACAGCGCTGACGCTGCGCGAGTTGGAGCCCACCACACCAGGCCTCAAACTCCTGATAAGGCCGACCCGCGAGTACCTGGCGGCCCCCTTTTTCGCCCACGTCCTCGGCTACGTGGGGCCCATCTCGGAGGAAGAATACGGGGAACTCAAAGACCAAGGCTACCTGCTACAGGACTATACTGGCAAGACCGGCGTGGAGTTCACCTACGAGTCCGCTCTCCGCGGGCGCCCCGGCAAGAAGCTGGTCGAGGTGGACGCCCTGGGTCACGAACTGAAGATCATCTCCGAGCGGCGGCCCCTGGACGGGTCCAACCTTGTCCTCACCATCGACCTTGACCTCCAGAAGATGGTCAAGCGGACGCTGGAAGAGTACACCGCGGAGGGCGACAACGCCGCCGCGGTGGTGATGGACGTCCGCAACGGCGAAATCCTGGCCCTGGTCTCCCTGCCGGACTTCGATAACAACATCTTCTCCGGCCCCCTCAGCGAGGCAGACTTGGCCGCCCTTGTGGACTCGCCTGGCAAACCCCTGGTGAATCACGCCATCGCCGAACGGTACCCTCCGGGCAGTACGTTCAAGATGATCGTTGGCTCGGCCGCCCTCCAGGAGGGGATCGCCAGCACCGGCACCACCATCACCAGCCGCGGCTATATCACGGTGGAGAACGAATACGACCCGAATATCGTCTACGTTTTCAACGATTGGGCGGCCCTGGGCCCCCTGGACTTCTACGACGGCCTCGCCATGTCCTCCGACGTCTACTTCTACTACCTGTCCGGCGGCAAAGCGGACGAGGGGTTCCCAGGCCTGGGTGAGGCCCGCGTCGCCAAATACGCGCGCGCCTTCGGCCTGGGAGAACCCACCGGAATCGACCTGCCGGGGGAGTCGCCCGGCCTCGTACCGGACGCCCAGTGGAAGGAGGAGACCGTCGGCGACCCATGGGTCATCGGTGACACCTACAACTTCGGTATCGGCCAGGGTTACCTGTCGGTCACACCGCTTCAGCTCATCAGCGCCGTCTCAGCGATAGGCAACGGCGGTACCGTGGTCAAGCCGCACCTGCTGCAGCAGGTGCAGGACAGCCACGGCAACGTGCTCCAGCAGTTCGAGCAGGGCGTGCGGGGCACGGTGCCGGTGGAGCAGGGATACCTCGATATCGTGAAAGAGGCTATGCGCCAATCGGTGACGAAGGGCGTGGCCAGGGAGGCGGCCGTGGCGGGCATCGAAGTGGCAGGCAAGACAGGCACCGCCGAATTCGGACCGCCGCGTCCCGACGGCTCCCATGAGACCCACGGCTGGTTCGTGGGCCTGGCGCCTTTCGATGAGCCGGAGATCGCCATTGTGGTGTTCTTCCAGCGCGGCGGCGGCAGCGACGCCGCCGCCGCGGCCAGCAAGATCATGGACTACTACTTCCACGGCCCCCAGCTCGCACAGAAGCCTGCCCTGCGCGAAGCCGAAGGACCGGAGGAAGACGACTAGTGGAACGCCGCGCCGTCCGCCACTTCGACTACGGCCTGTTGCTTCTCGCCGGGGCGCTGGTGGCCTACGGCACCGTTCTCATCTACAGCGCCTCCCTCACAGCCTACCCCGATGGCATCTCCGGTCTCAGCCACCCGGTCGCCAAGCAGGCGACTTTCGCCCTGTTCGGCCTGGCGGTGATGGCGGTCATCGCCTGGATGGACTACCGCGTTTTCGGACAGTTGGCGCCCGGGCTGTACGCCCTCTCGATCCTCATCCTGGTGACAGTGCTATTCCTGGGCGACACCGCATTCGGCTCGCGACGCTGGATCACCATCGGCGGAACGCAGATACAGGCCTCCGAGGTGGCGAAGCTCCTCACGATCATCACCCTCGCCCGCTTCCTGGCCGACCGGCAGCTCCAGATCACACGGCTGCGCGTGTTCCTCGTCTCGCTAGCGATGGCGGCCCTGCCGGCGGCGCTGGTCATGGCGGAGCCCGATATGGGCACGGCAATCATCTTCGGCGCCGTCTGGGTGGGGATGGTGCTGATGGCCGGGGCGCGCGTGCGGCAGGTGCTCATCCTGGGCGGCTTCCTCCTCGCGTCCATACCGTTCGCCGCCCTGGCCATCCTCGGCGACTACCAGCGCGACCGGATCGCCCTCTTCTTCAACCCTAACTCCGACCCTCTGGGCGGGGGCTTCAACATCCTCCAGGGGGAGATCAGCGTCGGCTCCGGCGGCGTCTTTGGCAAGGGGCTGACCGAGGGCAGCCAGACGCAGCTAGACTTCCTGCAAACGCCCACGACGGACTACATCTTCAGCGTGCTGGGCGAGGAGCTTGGGCTCATCGGCGCCCTGGTGCTGCTCGCCCTGTTCACCGCCCTGCTGTTCCGGACAATTCGTGTGGCCACCCTGGCCCGCGATCAGTTCGGACGGCTCCTGGCGACAGGCATCGCAATCATGATCCTGTTCCAGGTGTTCATCAACATCGCCGTGAACATCCGGCTGCTGCCGGTGACGGGCATCCCCCTGCCGTTTGTGAGCCAGGGCGGAAGTTCGCTCATCATGCTGTTCGTCGCCCTGGGGCTGCTCCAGAGTGTGCTCTTACGCCACCGCCAGCTCGAGTTCTAGGCGCCGGGCCAGCGCACCTCGTACATCCGATAAGTTCGCTTGTAGTGACCGCAGGAGAACTGATTTTGACGGCCAAACGTGCCAGTAGAAGCAACGATTGCACTCCCTCAAGTCGGGTTCAACCACTGGTACGAATGGAGTACGGCCGGCATTTGACAGTGCTTATGGGTTCGCCTATAATTCGCGGAAACTGTTGGCGACCCCGTGCAATTAGACCGACCCGATCGGTCATTTTTCATCGGGAGGTCGCAAGGGAGAGGGGGTATCTTGCCAAAGCCCATCACGCGCCCGCCTGAGGTAGGGACTGAGGATGTCCTGGTTGGGAGTTCTAACTCTGCTTTCCCGCTTCCGATTAGAGTCTGTATCGACAGAGGCCTCGGGAGCCGCGTCTGGGACGAAAGCGGGAACGAGTACGTCGACTTCCTCCTCGCCTCAGGCGCTCTCATCCTGGGGCACGCCCACCCACGAGTATGCCAAGCTGTGACAGGACAACTGTCCAAGGGATCCGCCTTCCACGCCCTCAACCGCCCGGCCCTGGAGCTTGCAAGTCGTATCGCGGAGCTCCCCGGTTGTGTGCAGATGGTCCGGTTCGCCTCAACGGGGACAGAGGCGACCCTGCATGCCGTGCGGCTGGCACGCGGCTACACTGGACGCGACAAGGTGCTGACCTTCGCCGGCTCGTACCACGGCAGCCATGACCTGTCTTTGATCGGCCACTTCGGGGTGGCCAAGGCTACCAGCGGTGGGGTGCCGCGTGCGGCCACCGAGGATACGCTGATTGCCAGGTTCAATCAGATAGACAGCGTAGAGGAGGCGTTCGCCAGCCACAGCAGCGACCTGGCGGCCGTCCTGGTAGAGCCCCAGCAGCGATCCCTAGACCCATCGCCTGACTTCCTCCCCCGCCTGGCCCAGCTGTGCCAATCCGCCAACATCGTGCTGATATTCGATGAAGTGCTGACGGGATTCCGTCTCGCATTCGGCGGAGCGCAAGAGTACTACGGCGTGGAGCCGGATCTAGTGTGCTACGGCAAGATCGTGGGTGGAGGCTTTCCCCTTTCCTCGGTGGCCGGCCGTCAGGAGATCATGCGGCTGGCCGATCCTGCCCTGGGATCCAGCCCCAACTTCGTCCACATCAGCGGGACGCTTAGCGGCAACCCGGTCTCAGCGGTGGCGGGGCTCGCGACCCTCGCTGAACTGGAGCAGCCCGGCGTGTACGATCAGCTCCACCGGCTGGGGGGACGCCTTCGCGCAGGGCTTAGCCAACAACTGAATGCCCACGGCGTCGGGGCCTCCGTGATAGGAAGCGGCCCTATCGCGGCCGTCGAGTTCTCGGATTTAGGTTCGCCAGGCTCCGGGCAGCTCTTGAAGCAGGCTGTGAATCGGGAGCTGCTCCTTCGCGGCGTGCTCGTTCAGTTGCTGACTCGGTTCTACATCTCACTCGTTCACACTGAGACGGATGTAGATTTCGCTGTCGACGCGTTCGGCGCTGCAATCACGGCAGCGGTCGAGCGCTTGGCCGTTGACGAAGAGGCCCGCCTAGTGCAACGCGTAGCGACTCGTACGTGAGGGCATCCTTGATGCTGAACTGGGGACACTGTACTTCACCCTTCCCCTTCCCAGGCAAGGAGGATCTATGAAGAAGGACCTCTACTACCGTCGGAATCGTCGGTCACGGTACTGTGGGCCAGGCCACTGCCCTTCTGTTCCAGGACGTAGCAGTATACGATCCCCCGAAAGGCCACACCGACGTGGCTGCCCTGGCCCGCTGCCCAGTGTCCTTCGTCTGTGTTCCGACCCCCACCTTGAGCAACGGACGGTGCGACCTCAGCTTCGTCTACGCAGCCGTGTCGCAGGTAGCGCCTATCCTCTCAGACAAGCAGGTCTTAGTTATACGCTCAACGGTACCGCCGGGGACAGTCCGCCAGCTCGAAGAATCCTTCCCCAACACTCACTTCGCATCTAACCCGGAATTCCTGCGGGCGCACCGGATGGCGGAGGACGCCCTGCGCCCTTCACGTGTGGTTATCGGCGCCGACACTGTCTACTCCCGACAGATGTTGCTCAAAACCTACCACTCGCGCCTGGGACGCCGTGTATCGTACGTCGTCACCGACTCCGTTACCGCGGAGTTCATCAAGTACGCAGCCAACTGCTTCCTGGCCACCAAGGTCACTTACGCCCAGGAGCTCCGCAAGGCCACCCGCCGCATCGGCGCCCACTACGAAGACGTGGTGAGGGCCGTCGGCCTGGACCCCCGTATCGGCCCCGGCGATGAATGGTTCATCGACGGTCTCACCGATGAGTGCCTTCCGAAGGATCTAGAGGCTTTCACCTCCCTACTGCGCAGTTGGGGCACCGACAGGAGGCTGTTGGAGACCGTCCGTCAGCTCAAGGACGAGGCCCTGCCAGTCCGCGCCGCCAAGTAGCCTCCGGCAAGAGGGCGCCTCCCTGACGGAGCCATCAGCGCAAGCGAGGGCCGGGACGTCCTCCTCATCTCCCCTGACTTGACGGAGATCCTGTCCGACGTAACCATCGACGCCTAGGAGACACCCGAGGGACGCGGCCTGACCTTCTCTGTGCCGAGCTGACGAGCGAGAAGCGGTCTCGCAACCCAACGAACGCGCTTGTCGCGCCTCAGCCTGTCCGGTCTACTTCGCCTCGTACTTGAGCGGAGTGGTCACCCCCCACTGCCGCCACTCGTAGATGCGCAGCGCCAGCGTCAGGCGCGGCTCCCAGCCTATCGGTTTATACTGGGGAAACTTCTCCCGGATCATCGCCCAGGCGCGGTCCCGCTCCTCCCCCACCGCCTCCTCCACACGGCAGCGGAGGAGCACACCCTTCAGCCGGCTCCATACATCGTCGTACTCGTCGATGAGGACAGCTATGCGCGGGGCATCCTGCAGCGCCTCGGCGGTGGTGTACCGGCGGCCAATGTCCACGTACACCGTGGAGTCGCCGTCGAACACGGGGCAGACGGGGATGACGTGGGGCTCGCCGCCGGGCCGCACGCTAGCGATCCGGCATACGCGCGCCGCAGCGATGAACTGCTTTACGGGGTCCGGTAGCGGCTCCATCAGCCCAGCCCCAGCTTGATCGCCTCCCGCAGGGTGGCGGCGGGCAGCAGCTCCATCTTCGTCTTCGGCTTTATGCCGCGCCCGGCTGGTCGGGCCAGCGCCGCCTCCGGCAGCAGACAGCGACGGAAGCCCAGCCGCTCCGCCTCCAGCAACCGCCGCTCCAGTTGCGCCAGCGAGCGCAGCTCGCCCGAGAGGCCAACCTCGCCCAGTGCCACCAGGTCCGGCGGCACCGGCTTATCTCGGTGGCTAGAGACGATCGCCAGCGCCAGCCCCAGGTCGGTCGCCGGTTCGTGTACGCGAAGGCCGCCCACCACGGAGGCGATGACGTCCTGCCCCGCCAGGGAGAGGCCCACGCGGCGGGTGAGGACGGCGGCGACCAGCAGCAGCCGGTTAAAATCCAGGCCGTTGACGGTACGCCGCGGCGTGGGCATCGCCGTGGGGCTGGTCAGCGCCTGCACCTCCACCAGCAACGGCCGGCTCCCCTCCAGGGTGGACACGATGACGGAGCCCACGGCGCCGCCCTGCCGGTCTCGGCTGGCCCGCCCCGCAATGAACGCCTCCGAGGGGTTGTCCACGCCGGCCATCCCCCCGCCGGTCAT
>JADFNQ010000193.1 GCA_022563285.1 Chloroflexota bacterium
GGCTGGAGGAAGTGCTGGTCTCCAGCGCCACCTGGGAGCAGTCCAGCACCTGTAGGACGTCCTGCAGGTACTTGCTGTTGAAGGCGATCTTGGACTCCTCCCCCTCGATCTTGACGTCCATCTCCCCGCGGTGCTCGCCGATCTCCTCGGCGCGGGCGGAGACGATCATCTTTCCCGGCGCCACGTCCTCGCCCGGCTGGAGCTGAATGCGGACGATGCCGGAGCCGTCGCGGGCGAAGATGGCGGCGATGCGCGTCTCCTGGAGGAACTGACGCATGTCGATGAGGGCGCGGGTGGTGTAGCTGGAAGGGATGAGCTGGGAGTAGTTGGGGAAGGTGCCCTGGATGAGGGTGGCCACCATCTCCACCGACTTGAGCCGCAGCAGCACCTGGGAGCGGGCGCTGTTGAAGGCGAGCTCCAGCGGCTCCTCTTCGTCCGCCAGCAGGCGCATCAGCTCCCGCATGGCGCGGGCGGGTATGATGACCTCCACCTTCTCCGACACCTCCTGCTCCAGCGCGAGCTTGTAGACGGCGAGCCGGAAGCCGTCAGCGGCGGCCAGGGAGAGCTCCGAGTCTTCCAGGAGGGTATGGATGCCGGTGAGGACGGGGCGGGTATCGTCGACGGCGGCGGCGAACTCCACGTGCTCGATAGCGGTGCGCAGCGCCTTGGGGTCCAGCTTGATGCGAAAGCCGTCGTCCACGGCGGGCACGGGGGGGAAGTCCGCAGCGTCCATCCCGGCGACGGAGGCCTCGTTACGGGCACAGCTGAGGTTGAGCTGGCGCCCCCGCGAGGTCAGCGACATGTCGATGCGCTCGTTGGGGAGAGAGGTCACGAAGTCCGTGAGCAGGCGGGCGGGCACGGTGATCTCGCCCTCCTCCTCGACCTGGGCGCCGATCCAGCAGGTGATGGCGATCTCCAGGTTGGTGGCTACCAGCTTCAGGCGGCCTTCGTCGCTGGCGAGGAGGACGTGGGAGGCCTGGGGAAGGGTGCTCCGGGTGGCCACGGCCCTACCCACGATAGAGAGTCCCTTGGCGAGGTTTTCCTGGAGGCAGGAGATCTTCATAGCGTCACCTACTTAATCGCTTATACAGATATTGGGGCGTGAGCCGGACAGTAGTATACCCCCTGCCCTGGAGGCTGACAACATCCGCCGCCGGGCTAGCGGATGCGGGCCAGGGACTCCCCCGCCGCCTCGATAGTCTGCACTATCTCCTCGTCGCCGTGGGCGAGGGAGATGAACATCGCCTCGAACTGTGACGGGGGCAGGAAGACGCCGCGAGAGAGCATTTGGCGGAAGAAGGCAGCGAAGCGCTCCCCGTCGGAGCGCCGTGCGGAGGCGAAGTCGGTGACCGGTGCGTCGGTGAAGAAGATGGTCAGCATGGAGCCGGCGCGGTTGACTCGCACCGGGATCTCACGCTGCTCGGCGGCGCGGCGGAGGCCGTCCTCCAGGAAGATGGCCCGAACCTCCAGGCGCTGATAGGCGGCTTCATGGGCCAGGGCGCCCAGAGTGGCGATGCCGGCGGCCATGGCCAGGGGGTTGCCGGCCAGCGTCCCCGCCTGGTAGACGGGGCCCTGCGGCGCCACCATCTCCATGACCTCGCCGCGGCCGCCGTAAGCGCCGATGGGCAGCCCACCGCCGATGACCTTGCCCAGTAAGGTCAGGTCCGGCTCGATGTCGAACATCGTCTGGACGCCGCCGTACAACAGCCGGAAGCCGGTGATCACCTCATCGAATATGAGGAGCGAGCCGTTCTGACGGGTCAGATCCCGCAGCCGCTGGAGGAAGCCGGGCGCCGGCGGCACCACGCCCATGTTGCCGGCGACGGGCTCCACGATGACGGCGGCGATCTCCTCCGAGTGCTGGTCGAACAGCCGGCGGACGGCCTGTTCGTCGTTGAAGGGGACGACGAGGGTGTGGGCGGCGAAGGATTCGGGGACGCCGGGGCTATCGGGGAGGCCCAGGGTGGCCTGTCCCGAGCCGGCCTTGACGAGGAGGCCATCGGCGTGGCCGTGGTAGCAGCCCTCGAACTTGACGATCCGGTCGCGGCCGGTGAAGGCGCGGGCGAGACGGAGGGCGGACATCGCGGCCTCGGTGCCGGAGCTGACGAACCGCACCAGATCTATGGAGGGGATGGCGTCGCAGATGGTGCGGGCGAGCTCGACCTCCAGCTCCGTAGTGGCGCCGTAGGCGGTGCCGCGCTGGGCGGCGCGGATGAGGACGTCGGTGACGGCGGGATAGGCATGGCCGAGGATCATGGGGCCGAAGGCGGCGACGTAGTCGATGTAGCGGTTACCGTCGGCGTCGAAGACGTGGGGGCCGCGACCGTAGGCGATGAGGGTCGGCTGACTGCCGACGGCCTTGAAGGCGCGAACGGGGCTGGAGACGCCGCCGGGCATGTAGCGCCGGGCGAGGTCATGCAGCTCCCGGGAGCGGCGGTTGCGCGGGTTGCTTTCAGCCTTCGGGCTAGCCACGGGTGCGGTACCGGAGGCCAGCAGGGGAAGCAGCTCCGTGAGGTTGCGGACGCGGATGTCCGGCGGCGGCACGTTGCGGGGACGCCTGCTGCCCACCCGGTTCACCCAGGCGACCTTGAGGCCGGCCTGACGGGGGCCGAGGACGTCCGGGATGGGGTTATCGCCGGCGTAGAGGATCTGCCCGGGCTCCAGCTCCAGGCGCTGGGCGAGGTAGTGGAAGATGGCCGGGTCCGGCTTGATGGCGCCGGCCTGCTCCGAGGTAACGACGGTATCGAAGTGGAGGTTGTTGCGGCGGAGGGTGGCTTCCAGGAAGTCGTCGTCGGAGTTGGAGAGGACGGCGAGACGGTAGCGGGGGCGCAGCGCCTCCAGCACCGGATGGACCTCCTCGAATACGGTCGCGCCGGCGAGCTTCTGGCGGAGGTGGCCGGCGGCGGCCCAGGCGTCGCCGGGGAGCTTGAGCTGCTTGAAGACGCGCTGGAACTGGACGGCCCAGGCCTCGTCGTAGCGGCGGTAGACGGGCTCGCGGTGGTTCTCGGAGCGGAAGTAGAGGGCGGCGCGCAGGAAGCGGCGCCAGAGGTCGGCGGCGTCGGCGTCGAGACCCTGGAGGGCGCAGATCTCGGCGAAGGTGACGATGAAATCCGGCTCCGTGAAG
>JADFNQ010000019.1 GCA_022563285.1 Chloroflexota bacterium
GACACTTCCCCGATCTCCATATCGCTCTGTTATTGGGGGGCCGCCCGGGACTCGAACCCGGAACCGGCTGATTAAGAGTCAGCTGCTCTGCCAATTGAGCTAGCGGCCCGCGACCCCGATGGCCCAGGCCCAGGTTTGCGAAGTATATCACGAGCCCGCCTCAGACGGCAACAACCCCGGCGACAGGTCATCGCCGGGGCGGCCTCTACCATTCTTGCGCAGTTGGGTTGCTAAATCAAGCGCTGTCCTTTGGGGGCAGCGATACCCTCGATACGTGGGTGCATGAAGGGAGCGGGGTGGTGGGCGATGGGGGACTCGAACCTCCGACCTCAGCGATGTCAACGCTGCGCTCTAACCAGCTGAGCTAATCGCCCACAGCCTCAGGCCCCCCTTATTCTACGACTTGGGACCGATTTTAGGAACAGATGGGCCTGGGATGCCGATGTTGACGTGTCCAAGAGGCGTTGATACGATGCCCTTGACAGACGATAGTGAAAGGCGATGACCGGGACGATTAGCTGCGGCACGGCGACAGAGAGGTGGGCACAGGCTGAGAGCGCGCCAGCCCGCTACCGCCGCGAAAACCCCCCGTGAGCCGGCCGCCGACCCGCTGCCTGACAGCAGCCACTAGGCGGCCCCGGAGGCACCCGTTAGCGGCCGAAAGAGCTCGCCTCAGGCGAGGAATGTGGGTGGAACCACGGAGCGCCCCCCGTCCCACGGGTCGGGGGGCCTTGGTTTGAGGCGATAGGAAAGAGGAAACGGGAAAAGGGAAGATGGACGAACGGACGCGAGTTGACGGGCCGGGGATGCGGCTGCTGCGGCTGTGGCTATGGTCGGCGCCGCTGGCGATGCTGGCGCTAGCGGTCCTGATCGGCGTGCTGGCCGTGGACGAGGGCAATTGGGGTCTGCTGGCGGCTATGGTCGTGCTGGCGCTGGTGGCCGCAGGCCTGTTTATAGTGCAGTGGCGCCTGCTGCGACGCATTGTGCACACGGCCGATGAGGGAGGAGGCGATGACGCAGAAGCTTGAAGCGAAGTCCGCAGAGGAGCGGCTGGAGCGGCTGCGCCACTCCGCCGCCCACATTATGGCCGAGGCCGTGCTGGAGATGTTCCCCGAGGCCAAGATCGGTATCGGCCCGCCCATCGATACCGGGTTCTACTACGACTTTTCGCTGCCGCGGGCCCTGACCCCCGAGGACCTGCCGGTCATCGAGGAGAAGATGCGCCAGAGTGTGAAGTCCGACGTGCCGTTCGCGCATGAGGAGATCTCGAAAGACGCGGCGCGAAAGCTGTTCGCGGAGCAGCCATACAAGCTGGAGCTGATCGATGACATCGAAAACGAGGCGGTGAGCCTGTACAAGCACGGCGGTTTCGTCGACCTCTGCCAGGGGCCGCATGTGGAGCGCACGGGGCAGGTGCAGGCGTTCAAGCTGATGAACATCGCTGGCGCCTACTGGCGCGGGAATGAACGCAACCCCATGCTCCAGCGCATCTACGGCGCCCTGTACGAGACGGAGGAGGAGCTCCAGTCCCACCTAGAGCAGATCGAAGAGGCGTTCCGTCGAGACCACCGCCGGCTGGGACGGGAGCTGGACCTGTTCTCCTTCCATGAGGAGTACGGACCGGGGCTGGTCTACTGGCACCCCAAGGGCGGCCGCGTGCGCACGATCATCGAGGACTTCTGGCGGGAGGAGCACTATAAGCACGGCTACGAGCTGGTCTACTCGCCCCACATCGGGCGCTCCAGCCTGTGGGAGACCAGCGGCCACCTGGACTTCTACAAGGAGAGCATGTACTCGCCCATGGACGTGGACGGCCAAGACTACTACATCAAGCCGATGAACTGTCCCTTCCACATCCAGATATACAACAGCGGCCTGCGCAGCTACCGCGAGCTGCCGATCCGCCTGGCGGAGCTGGGCACGGTCTACCGCTACGAACGCTCCGGCGTCCTGCACGGACTGATGCGGGTGCGAGGCTTCACCCAGGACGACGCCCACATCTTCTGCCGGCCGGACCAGGTGAAAGAGGAGATCGAGCGCTGCGTGGACTTCATGCAGCTCTTCTTCCGCGCCTTCGGGTTCGAACAGTTTCACGTCTTCCTCTCCACCCGCTCGCCGGAGGGCAACTACGCCGGCTCGGTGGAGGACTGGGAGATGGCGACCAGCGTGCTGCGGGAGGCGATCCAGGACCGCGGCCTACCCCACGATGTGGACGAGGGCGGCGCCGTGTTTTACGGGCCCAAGATCGACGCTAAGCTGCTGGACAACCTGGGGCGGGAGTGGCAGTGCACGACGATCCAGTTCGACTTCAACCTGCCGCAGCGGTTCGACATCAGCTACATCGGCGAGGACGGGCGGGAGCATCGGCCTTACATGGTGCACCGGGCGCTGCTGGGATCGATGGAGCGCTTCTTCGGCGTGCTTATCGAGCAGTACGGGGGAGCGTTCCCGCTGTGGCTGGCGCCGGTGCAGGCGGTGGTGATCCCCATCGCCGACCGCCACATCGAGTATGCGAACACGGTGGCCGACGCCCTGCGACAGGCCGGCCTGCGAGTCGAGGTGGACATCCGTGCCGAGCGCATGCAGGCGAAGATCCGGGACGCCCAGCTCCAGAAGGTACCCTACATGCTGGTGGTGGGCGACCGCGAGGCGGAGGCGGGGGCGGCGGCGGTGCGCCTGCGCAGCGGCGACGACCTCGGCGCCATGAAGCTGCCGGAGTTAATCGCCCGGATGCAGGCGGAGGTGGAGGAGAGGGGGTAGCGCTTTGTCTCGCAGTCTTAACAATCGGCTGCTTGCAGGCGCTGCGGAGGTATGATACAAGGGACGTGATAGAATATCTTTGTGATTGGTATAGAGCAGGGCAATAGTTAGCCTCCGTTGTTCAAGAAGCTGCTCATAGCCAACCGCGGCGAGATCGCCCTCCGGATCGTCAGGGCCTGCCGCGAGATCGGCATCACCGCCGTCACCATCTACTCGGAGGCAGACCGCAACTCCCTCCACGTCCGCCACGCCGACGAGGCCTACCTCGTGGGGCCAGCGCCGGCGCGCGAGAGCTACCTCAACGGCGGCCGGATCATCGAGATCGCCAAGGAGGCGGGGGCGGACGCCGTGCACCCCGGCTACGGCTTCCTGGCTGAGAACGCGGACTTCGCCCAGGCCTGCGTGGACGCCGGACTCACCTGGGTGGGGCCTTCGCCGGAGTGTATCCGCACCCTGGGCGATAAGGTGCAGGCCCGCAAGCTGATGCAGGAGGCGGGCATACCAGTGGTGCCCGGCAGCGAGGAGGTCACGTCCCAGGGGAAGGCAGCCAGCGCCGCGACCCGCATCGGCTATCCGATCATGGTCAAGGCAGCCGCCGGCGGTGGCGGCCGGGGCATACGCACCGTGTACCGCCCCCAGGAACTGCCGACGGCGCTGGAGGCCGCCAGCAAGGAAGCGGCCTCAGCCTTCGGCCACGGGGCGCTCTACCTGGAGAAGTTCCTGGATCCGGTCCGCCACATCGAGATGCAGATCATCGCCGATGGCCGGGGAAACGTCGTCCCTCTGGGCGAGCGCGAGTGCTCCATACAGCGGCGCCACCAGAAGATGATCGAGGAGGCGCCGTCCACAGCGGTCAGCCCCAAACTCCGCCGCCAGCTCGAGGAGATGGCGTTGCGGGCGGCCCGGGCCACCGGCTACACCAGCGTGGGCACCCTGGAGTTCCTCGTGGACCGGAAGGGCCGGGCCAACTTCCTGGAGATGAATACCCGCCTTCAGGTGGAGCACCCGGTGACGGAGATGGTCACCGGTGTGGACCTGGTCGCCGACCAGATACTGGTTGCGGCGGGAGAGGATATACCCTATCGGGAGGTCCCCATGCAAGGGTGGGCGATCGAGTGCCGTATCGCCGCCGAGGACCCGTTCAACGACTTCCTTCCGTCTGTGGGCACGGTCAGCTTCGTATCGGTGCCGGGCGGCCCCGGCGTTAGAGTCGATTCCGCCCTGTACGACGGACTTGAGATCAGCTACTACTACGACCCGCTCATAGCCAAGCTCTGCACCTGGGGCCGCACGCGCCTGGAGGCGATCCAGCGGATGCGGCGGGCGCTGCGCGAGTTCAAGATCGTGGGGATCAACACCAATATCCCCTTCCACCTCCAGGTGATGGAGGACTCTCACTTCATCCAGGGCAAGCTTGACACAGGGTTTGTGGAGAAGCGGTTCGCGGGGCGCAAAGAGAACGGGCTGCGCGAAGAGCAGGTGGCGCTGCTGGCGGCAGCGGTGCTGGCCCACCGCAAAGGCTCACAGCGAGGCCCCGCACCGGGCCGCAGGCCGGAGTCCAGCGACTGGCGACGGCGCAACCGGCCGGGCCGCTCGGAGGCAGGAGCACGGGGTTGGCAGAGAAGTACCTAGTCCGCCTGGGCTACGAACTCAAAGAGGTGGAGGTAGAAGACGGGCCTGATGGCCTGCGCGTGCGAATAAACGGCGAATGGCACAACGCACGCCTGGAGCAGGTGGGCCAGTCAGCCCTGTACGCGCTGCTGATCGATAGCCACCCACATGAGCTATTCGCCGTCGAGCGGGCCGAGGGATACGATATCGTCATCGGCTGGGACCGCTACTCGGTGGCCGTCAGCACGCGAGACCACCGGGCGCCCCCCGCGCCGCCCAGCGGCCAGACGGTGGAGGAGCACCCGGCGGGCGGCTGGATGGTGCTGTCCCCCATGACAGGCGTGGTGATTGACGTATACGCCAAGCCCGGCGACGAGGTGGCCGAGGGCGACGTACTGATGGTGATCGAGGCGATGAAGATGAACAACGAACTGCGCGCCCAGAAGGCCGGGACGGTGCGCGAGGTCTACGTGGAGACGGGCCAGCGCGTGGTGCCGGGGATGTCGTTGCTGGCGCTCGAGTAGCGTTGAAGGATGCACCCTAGTGTGCTATATTGGCCGGTGACCGTGGCTCAGATAGCGTTCGAGAGGGGACAGGTATAGTCCGACAACTTCGGATCAACAACTGGGTCCGCGCCAAAGAGGTCCGTCTGATCGGCGCCAACGCCGAGAACCACGGGGTCGTTCCCCTCGAGCAAGCGCTGAGCATCGCCAGAGAGAGCGGCCTCGATTTGGTGGAGGTCGACCCTAACGGCGCTCCCCCCGTCTGCCGGGTGCTGGACTACGGCAAATACAAGTACGAGCAGGCGAAGAGAGAACGCGACGCCCGCAAGCACCAGAAAGGCGGCATGATCCACGAGGTGCGCATGCGCCCGAGGATCGGTCGGGCGGACATGGATCGGAAGGTATCGGTCGTGGAACGGCTGCTCACGGAGGGGGATAAGGTCAAGGTTGCGGTGATGTTCAGAGGCCGGGAGATGTCGCACCAGGAGATCGGGCGTGAGGTGCTGGACCGGGCGCTGGACAGCCTGAAAGAGGTGGCGGTGGTTGAGAGGCCGCCTTCCATGGAGGGACGGTTCCTCAGCGTGATCTTGACGCCAAACACCAAAAAGACGGCCGCGGCCAAGGAGAATAAGGAAGCTCCGGTGGAGTAGCACGTTGGCTAAATACAAGATAAAGACGCACTCCGGCGCCAAGCGCCGCTTCTACGTAACCGGCCGCGGCAAGATACTGCGTCGCAAGCACCACATAAACAACGCCCGCCGCAAAAAGCGGGGTGCTACTCTGCGGCTGTTCCCCCGCAAGCTCAGCGTACCCAAGGGCCAGGCCAAGCGGATCCGCAAGCTGATGCCCTACCACACGTAGGAGATAAGACGTGCCCAGAGCGAAGGGAAGCGTCACCACCAGACGGCGCCGCAAGAAAGTCATCGCCCAGGCTAAGGGTCACCGCGCCGGGCGCCACACTCTGTTCAAACAGGCCAACGAGTCGGTCATGCACGCCCTCCAGTACGCCTACAATCACCGGCGAGAGCGCAAGCGTGACTTCCGCCGTCTGTGGATCACGCGCATCAACGCGGCCGCGCACCTGAACGATATCAGCTACTCGAAGCTAATGAGCGGCCTCAAGCGGGCGCAGGTGGAGATCGACCGCAAGCTGCTGGCGGACCTGGCGGTGCGGGACGCCCGCGCCTTCGCCGCCCTGGCCGAGACCGCCAAGACAGCCCTCACTGGATAGTCGCCCCACGCACCGGCAACCAACGTACGGAGGCCCATGTGGCCTCCGAGTCATCTCAGGAGCGGAGGACACCCCCCACCTCCTGTCGCAGGCGGATCAGGATGCTCTCCCGCTGCCGCCGCACCTCCTCGTCGGTGAGAGTGTGGTCGGACGCCTGGTAGGAGACGGAGAAGGCGAGCGACTTCTTGCCGGACGGCACCTGCGGCCCGCTGTAGACGTCGAACAGCCGCGCGGCGCGCACCAGCGGCGCCTGCTGGATGATCGCCCGCACCCGCGCCGCCGGAACGTCTGCGCTAACAACGACAGCGAGGTCCTCATCCAGGGAGGGATAGGGCGCCACCGGCCGGTAGTGACGCACCTCCGTCACGTGGGGTAGCAGGGCGTCCAGATTCAGCTCGAACATGGCAACCGGCGCCTCCAGACCGAACTGCGACGCCACCCGTGGGTGCACCTGCCCGACGATGCCGACGCGCTGGTCGTCCACACTGATAGCGGCAGCGCGGCCGGGCAGCAGCGCGTAGTCCGTCGCCTCAGCGTACTGGGCTGATACCCCCAGGTGGTCTACCAGCAGGTCAAGATACGACTTCGCCTCGTAGAAGCCGGCGGGCTCACCGGCCGGCTCGCCCCAGCGGTCCGGCAGCCGCCCGCTGATGACGGCGGCTACCGTCTCCACCTCCTCCGGCAGGTCATCCTCCCGCGGCAGGTAGACACGGGCGGTCTCGAACAGGGCGATTAGATCCTCGCGATGCCTGACGTTATCGGCAAGCGTGCGCAGCAGCGATGCCCTCAGGGACGTGCGGGCGTACTCCTGCTCCTGGCTCATAGGATTGGCGATGCGCAGCGGCGCGTGGGTGGACAGCTCCTCGGGCGCCAGTACCCTGGCAAGCTGTTCCAGGCTGCTCAGCGAGTAGGTTACCACCTCCTGCATGCCCGCCGCGGCGAGGAGATCGGCTACGCGGTCGCGAAGCTCCCGCCGCGGCTGCGGCCAGGCGGCCGGGAATTCGCCCCGGAGGCGTGTCATCGGAAGCTCATCGTAGCCGATGATGCGGGCGATCTCCTCCACGACGTCGTCGGCGATGGTCACATCGGTGCGCCAATAGGGCACCCGCACAACGAAGCGGTCAGGGGGCATCCAGCGGCAGGAGAACCCCAGGCGGGAGAGCACCTGACGCACCTGGGCCACGGGCAGCTCCATGCCCAGGAGGGTGTGCAGACGCTTCTGCGTGAGGGTGATGCGGACGTCCTTCCTGCGTTTGGGGTGGACATCGATGATGCCCGCCGCCGCCTTCCCACCGCACAGCTCCACCATCAGCTTCACTGCCCGCTGGGCGGCGATCGGCGGCAGCTCCGGGCTCAGCCCCTTCTCAAACCGGTAGGAGGCATCGGTGCGCACCTTGAGAGCGGCGGCCGTCCGCCGAATGCTGGGCCCATGAAAGTTCGCCGACTCCAGCAGGACGTTTGTGGTGTTCAGGTCGATCTCGCTGTCCAGCCCGCCCATGACGCCGGCCACGGCTACAGCCACCTCAGCATCGGCGATCACCAGCATCTCAGGCGAAAGCTTCTGCTCGGTCCCGTCCAATAGAAGGAGAGTCTCGTCCGTCCGCGCCCGCCGCACTACGATCTGTCCCCGCCGCAGCCGCTTAAAGTCGAAGGCGTGCAGGGGCTGGCCCATCTCCAGCATCACGTAGTTCGTTATGTCGACCACGTTGTTGATCGGCCTCAGCCCGGCGCCGATGAGCCGCTCCTGCATCCAGGGCGGCGACTCACCCATGGTGATGCCCTCGATGAGGGCGGCCACGTAGCGAGGGCAGAGATCGGGATCGGCGATCTCCACCTGCGCCCGGCCCTTGATCGGCTTGCCAGCGGCGGCGTACTCGATAGACGGCTCGCGGACGCTAACGTCGGTGAGGGCCGCCACTTCCCGGGCCACCCCCACAACGGCGAGCAGATCCGGCCGGTTGGGGGTCACGTCGATATCGAAGATGACATCGCCCATGTACGCGGCGAGAGGGACGCCCACGGGAGCGTCGTCCGCCAGCACCAGGATACCCTCGTGATAATCCGACAGGCCGAGCTCCTTCTCGGAGCAGACCATGCCCGCGGACTCTACGCCGCGGATGACGGCGGGCTCGAGGACGGTGGGCTGGCCGGTGCGGCCGTCAATCAGACGGGCGCCGGTGCGGGCGAAGGGTACCTTCTGACCTACCGCCACGTTGGGCGCTCCGCACACCACGGTCTGGCGCTCGCCAGCCAACTCCACGGTCGCCAGCACCAACCGGTCGGCGTTGGGGTGGCGGGAGACGTCCACCACCTCGCCCACGTAGATTCCCTCCCATTCGCCAGCGGCGGAGATCACCTCACCCACCTCAACCCCCGCCACGGTCAGCTTATCGGCCAGCCCTCTGGGGTCAAGGGTCAGATCCACGTATTCGGAGAGCCACTTCAGCGGTACGCGCATCGCCCCTTCCTCAGAACTGGCTCAGGAACCGCAGGTCGTTGGCGTAGAATAGGCGGATGTCCTCAATGCCGTGACGGAGCATGGCGATGCGCTCGATGCCCAAGCCGAAGGCGAAACCCGTGTACCGCTCGGAGTCGTAGCCCACCGCCTCAAGGATCTCCGGGTGCACCATCCCCGCGCCCAGGATCTCGATCCAGCCCGTGCGAGAGCAGGTGCGGCACCCGTCTCCACCGCAAAGAAAGCAGTCGATGCGCAGCTCCATCCCCGGCTCCACGAACGGGAAGTAGTCGCATCGGAAGGCCACCTTACGGTCCGGTCCGAAGATGCGCCGCGCGAACTCCGCCAGGGTGCCCTTCAGGTCGGCCATGCTTATCCCCTCGTCAACGGCGAGCCCCTCCACCTGGGTCATCATCCACTCGTGGGTCGGATCCGTAGCCTCGTAGCGGTAGCACTTCCCGGGCACGACGACACGGATGGGCGGCTGCGTCTGCTCCATGATCCGGATCTGGTTGGGCGAGGTGTGAGTGCGCAGGAGCATAGGACGCTCCCCATCCTTCTCATAATCGATCCACAGGGTGTCCCACATATCGCGGGCGGGGTGATCGCGGGGGATGCGCAGCGCCTCGAAGTTGTAGCGGTCCCATTCGATCTCCGGCCCTTCCACGACCTGAAAGCCCATGGAGACGAAGCAGTCCAGCACGTCCCGAAGGGTCTGGGTTGTGGGGTGGAGGCGACCGCTGGGGAGGGGCGGGCCGGGGAGGGTCACATCGATCCGCTCAGCGATGAGCGCCTCGGTGGCAGACATGGCGAGGCGCGCTCTCTTCTCCCGAACGGCGCCCTCCAGCTCCTGCTTGAGGCGGTTCGCCTTGTCGCCCACGCGCTTGCGCTCCTCCAGGGGCAGGTCGGCCAGGCCGCGCAGCACTCGAGTGAGGCGTCCGCGCCGGCCCAGGTAGGCAACCCGCCAGCGCTCGAGCGCGTCGCCATCGGCCACGGCGCCCAGATCGCTGAGCGCCTGCGACTCTATCTCTTCAAGCGATTCGTTATCAGATGGCATGGGCAGGGCGGGAGTCAGGGACGCGGCCATTATAGAACCCCGCCGCGGGCGGCGGCAACGCGGCTGATGCTTCAACCACGACGGAGTTTTGTCGTCTAAACCGTGCGGACGGCGGACGTTTCACGGACAACCATCTCCTGATAAAGACGGCGAAGCTCCTTGGTCGCCGGCCCGGGCCGCCCGGACCCTATCGGCCGCCCGTCCAACCGGGTCAGGGGCATCACCTCCATCACCGAGTTCGTGAGGAACGCCTCCGCGGCGTCCCAGAACGCTGATGACTCCATCTCCGACTGCACAGCCTCCAGCCCGACCGAGCTCGCTAACTCCAGTACGGCCTGCCGGGTGATGCCCGCAAGGGCACCCGACTCGATGCTCGGCGTGATCAGCCTCTCCTCCCGTACCAGGAACACGTTGCTGGCGCTGCCCTCAGCGACGAAGCCGCGCGTGTTCAACAGGATCGCCTCCTCCGCATCGCGCCTGCGAGCGTCTTCCCTCGCCAGCAGGTTATCGAGATAGTTCAGCGACTTCACCCGGCTCAGGGGGGACGTTTCGTTTCGGCGGACTGCGCTGGTCACGGCAGCCATGCCGCGCCGGTAGAGGGCAGGAGGATACTCAGACAGCGTCCCGGCGAAGAGCACCACCGTAGCATCCCCGTGAGCACTGCTCGCGCCCCCCGCTGGCAGAGCGCCCGCTGTCAGCGTGAGCCTCAGGTAAGCGTCGGTCATCTCATTCCGCTCGAGGACAGCATGGACGGCGTCGGCTAGGTCGCTCAGAGATAGAGGGAGATCCATCGCCAAGCGGGCCGCGCCTTCGCACAGCCGCCGGTAGTGCGCCTCCGGGCGGAACACGCGGCCGCCGTAGGAGCGCATCGTCTCGAACAGGCCGTACCCGTACAGCAGGCCGCGGTCCAGCACCGAGAGGGCGGCCTCCTCCTGCTGGACTAGCTCACCGTTGAGATATATCCACCGCATAGCGCCTCACTCCGTCCGTCGCGGGCGATCCAGAACCCGTGATGGCGTCGCGCAGGGCCCTGGCTTTGTGCAGCGTTTCCTGGTACTCCATCTCCGGGTCCGAATCGGCGACGATGCCGCCACCGGCCTGGAAGTAGGCAGTCCCATCCCTGACCACGATAGTGCGGATGGCGATGTTCAGGTCCATCGAGCCGTCGAAGCCGATTCGGCCGATCGCCCCCGTGTAGACGCTGCGCACCGTGGGCTCCAGTTCGTCGATGATCTCCATCGCCCGAATCTTCGGCGCCCCCGTAATGGAGCCGCCGGGGAAGGTGGCCAGCAGGAGATCGACGAGGTCGCTATCTTCTCTTAGCGTAGCCTCCACTGTTGACGCGAGATGGAAGACGGTGGGGAGCGTCTCCAGAGCGGCCAGCTCCCTGACGCGCACGGAGCCGATCTCCGCCACGCGGCCGAGATCGTTCCGCTCCAGATCGACGATCATCACGTTTTCGGCGCGGTCCTTCTCGCTCTCCACAAGCTCTCGGGCCATCGCCTCGTCCTCTACCGGTGTCCGGCCCCGTGGCCGTGTACCCTTGATCGGCCGCGTCTGCAGGCGGCGGTTGTCCGGGTCGAACCGGAGAAAGCGTTCCGGCGAGGCGCTCAGCACCTGCGCCTCCGGCAGGTTGAGGTAGGCGGCGAAGGGCGCCGGGTTATGGCCGCGCAGTCGCAGGTAGGCCTCGAAGGGGCTGCTCGCCAGGGGGAGCTGGAAGCGCTGGGACAGGTTCACCTGATATACATCGCCGGCGAAGATGTAGTCTCGGGCACGCCGCACCGCACGCCTATAGTCCTCCCGGCTGAAGTTAGAGGGCGGAACGTCGGCGTCATCCAGCGGGCTGTATCGAGGCAAGGCGGAACCAGCCACGGCGAGCGGCCGCGGGTCGAAGCCGGCGATGCGATCGTAGAAGCAGAGGTAGCATTCGGGCAGGCCCAGATCATCGGCCACGCGCTGGGGTAGATTCTCGACGAAACGTTTAAGTTCGTAGGCCAAATACCCGACGGCGCCGCCGGCGTCCAGCCCGGAGCCAGCGCCATCGCCGTACTGGCGCAGGAGCTCACGAAGCGTCTCGAAGGGGCTGCCGCTGAACCGATGTGTGCCACCCCTGGTCCACAGCTCGATCGCGGTCCCGTAGGAGCGTAGGAT
>JADFNQ010000194.1 GCA_022563285.1 Chloroflexota bacterium
GGATGGTGAAGACGTCGGTGAGGTACATCTGGAGCGGGTCATCCACCTTCTCGCCTATCTTGAAAGCGGGGGTGGGGGAGACCGGCATCACCAGGATGTCGTGGTCCTGGAAGGCGGCGTCGAACTCGCGGCGGATGAGGGTGCGCACCTTCTGGGCCTTCAGGTAGTAGGCGTCGTAGTAGCCGGCGGAGAGGGCGTAGGTGCCCAGCATGATACGGCGCTTCACCTCCTCGCCGAAGCCGAACTCGCGTGTCTTCTCCATGTTCTCCCACATGCTCTCCCCCTCGCTGAAGGAGTAGCCGTACTTGACGCCGTCATATCGGGCAAGGTTGGCCGAGGCCTCGGAGGGGGCGATGATGTAGTAGACAGCGAGGGCGTGGTCGGTGGAGGGGAGGGAGACCTCCCGGTCTACCTCGGCGCCGAGGGCCGCCATCTTGTCGACGGCGGCATCGACGGCCTGCCGGACGTCCTCGTCCATCCCCTCCACGAAGTACTCCCTGGGCACTCCGACCCGCAGGCCGTCCAGCTCGGGGACCAGCGCCTCGGTGACGGCGGGGACGTCAAGGGGGGCAGAGGTGGAGTCGCGGCTGTCGTGTCCGGCGATCGTCTGGAAGACGAGGGCGGCGTCGCGCACGGAGCGGGTGAGGGGGCCGATCTGGTCCAGGGAGGAGCCGAAGGCGACGAGGCCGAAGCGGGAGACCCGTCCGTAGGTGGGCTTGAAGCCGACGATACCGGAGAGGCAGGCGGGCTGGCGTATGGAGCCGCCGGTATCGGAGCCGAGGGCGTAGAAGGCCATGCCGGCGGCGACGGCGGCGGCGGAGCCGGAGGAGGAGCCGCCGGGGACGCGGTCCAGGGCCCACGGATTGTGGGTGGGCCCGAAGGCGGAGTTCTCGCCGGAGGAGCCCATGGCGAACTCGTCCATGTTGGTCTTGCCGAGCATCACCAGACCCGCTTCCTTGAGACGCTGTACGGCGAAGGCGTCGTAGGGGGGGACGAAGTTCTCCAGGATGCGGGAGGCGCAGGTGGTGCGGACACCCTTGGTGCAGAGCACGTCCTTCAGGGCGGCGGGGACGCCGGTCAGGGGGCCGGCTTCGCCGCGGGCGATACGCTCGTCCGCCGCCTGGGCCTGGGCCAGCGCGTCGTCCTCGGTCAGCGTGAGGAAAGCGTGCAGGGAGTCGTCCAGGGCGTGGATACGCTCGAAGGCGGCGCGGGTAAGCTCTACCGACGACACCTCGCGCCGGGCGAGGAGGCCAGCGGCTTCGTGGGCGGTGAGGCGGTGGAGGGGTTGGCCGGTCATAGGCCAGCAATTTGAGAGTAGCTGCAGGGCTTCAGCCCTGCTCTACATGGCAGACCTGAAGGTCTGCAGCTACGAGGTTCATCCCTCACAGCATATCTGAAACTTCTAGTCATTCCAGGATTGCGCGGACACGGAAGTGGTCGTCCTCGCGCTGGGGGGCGTTGGCCAGGACCTCCTCCTTGTCCATTGAGGGCTGGGGCTCGTCGTCCCGCATGACGTTGTGCATGGCCAGGGTCTGAGCGGTGGGCGGGACGTTCTCAGTGTCCACCTCCTGGAGGCGGCGGAAGTAGTCCAGTATCTTGGAGAGCTGGCTCTGGAGACGCGGCATCTCATCGTCGCTGAGGCCGACGCGGGCCAGCCTGGCGATGTGCCGTACTTCTTCCGGAGTGAGGGGCAAAAGGAGCGCTCCTGCGGTAGATGCGCGATGAGTTGGAAACCATTATAGCAGCGTGACGTTTTACAGAAAGGCCGGTGTTTGAACGCCGGCCTTATCGCCCGATAGAATGGATTGCGGTGAGCGGGCAGCAGATGGTAGAGACAGTGGATAAGCGGGCTTCCCTGGGCCATCCCAGCCAGATATGGACGCGAGGTCTGGAGCGCCGGCTGGAGATGGTGCGGAGGGCAGTGCCGCTGGAGGATAGGCGTATTCTGGATGTCGGTTGCGGGGTGGGAGCGTTCGCGAGGCGGTTGCGGGAGTTCTCGCAGGACGTGCACGGGGTGGACATAGACGAGGAGCGAGTACGCCAAGGGGCGGCGCAGGTGCCGAACCTGGCGCTAGCCCTCAGCGAGTACCTCCCCTTCGCCGATGAGACGTTCGATGTGGTGCTGCTGCACGAGGTCCTGGAGCACGTCACGGATGATCTGGCCACGCTGCGGGAGGTACGCCGGGTGCTGCGGCGGGAAGGCCGGGCGGTGATCTTCTGCCCCAACCGCCTGTACCCGTTCGAGACGCACGGCGTGTTCCTGGGCAGGCGGTATGTATTCGGGAACGTGCCGCTGGTGAACTGGCTGCCGGACGCCGTCCGGAATCGTCTCGTCCCTCACGCCAGGGCCTACACCCACGCCGACCTCCAGCGGACGTACCGCCGGGCCGGCCTCCGGGAGCGCCTGCACGACTACGTTTTTCCGGGGTTCGACCATGTGTCGGCGCGGCGCAAGATCGTCGGGAAGGCGCTGAGGGTGGCGCTCTATCCGTTGGAGCGTACGCCACTACGTATCTTTGGCCTTTCACACTTCGTTGTACTAGAGAAGGTCTAATCTCTCTATGGCTCGGATTTACAAGTACAGGCGGAACCGCGTAAAGAGGGCGGCGCTGCAACGTGGCCGCCTAGTGCGGGCGCGCTGGCACTGGCTCCTGAGCACGGCGGTGGTCGTGTTCCTCGTCGGCGTCGTGGCCTTCGGCGTGACGGGGTTCCTCATCTACCGCAGCTACGCTCATGGCCTCCTTCCGCCGGAGGAGGCGATAGCCAATTCGGCTATCGGCACCAGCATCGCCTTCGACCGTAACGGAGAGCACTTGTACGAGTACATCGACCCTCTGGGCGGACTGCGTGACCCGGTAGTCCTGGACGCGATATCGCAGTACATGATCGACGCCACCGTGTCTACAGAGGACGCCAGCTTCTTCAGCAACCCGGGGGTCAACTTCAAGGGGTTGCTCCGGGCGGCCACAGAGAACCTAACACCGTTCGGCCCGGGCTTTTTCGAGGGCAGCGGCGGCAGCTCCATCACCCAGCAGCTTGTGAAGAACGTCTACATAGAGCCGGAGAAGCGGTTCGACCGCCGCATCGAGCGC
>JADFNQ010000195.1 GCA_022563285.1 Chloroflexota bacterium
AATTCACGCCCGAAGATGGTTGGCGCCGCCAGGCTTACGGGTAGGCTGCGCGGAGCCGCTCCTAGACGTCGAAGTAGAGGTAGAACTCCCAGGGGTGCGGCCGCAGGCGCATGGGGTCTATCTCGTTCTTCCGCTTGTACTCCAGCCAGACGTCCAGGACATCGTTGGTGAAGACGCCGCCCCTGGTGAGGAATTCGTGGTCTTCCTCCAGGGCGCTGAGGGCCGCCTCCAGGGAGCCCGGAACGGTCTTGAGGGAGGCTTCTTCTTCGGGGGAGAGCTCGTAGGTGTTCTTGTCCAGCGGTGGGCCGGGGTCGATCTCGTTCTCAATGCCGTCCAGTCCGGCCAGTAGCATGGCGGGGAAGGCGAGGTAGCAGTTGGCTGAGGGGTCAGGCGGGCGGAACTCGACGCGCTTGGTCTTGGGGTTGGGGGTGTAGACGGGGATGCGAGCGGCGGCGGAGCGGTTGCGGGCGGAGTAAACGAGGTTGACCGGGGCCTCGAAGCCGGGGACAAGACGCTTGTAAGAGTTTGTGGTGGGGGCGCAGAAGGCCATGAGGGAGGCGGCGTGCTTGAGCAGGCCGCCGATGTAGAAGCGAGCGGTCTGGCTGATGAGGGCATAGTCGTCCTCGGCGTCGTAGAAGATGTTGGTGCCGTTCTTCCACAAGGACGAGTGGACGTGCATGCCGGAGCCGTTGTCGCCGAACAGTGGCTTGGGCATGAAGGTGGCGACCTTCCCGTGTTTGCGGGCGACGTTCTTGATTATGTACTTGTACCACATCACCTTGTCGGCCATGCTGAGGAGGGTATCGAACTTCATATCGATCTCCCCCTGGCCGGCGGTGGCCACCTCGTGGTGGTGGACCTCGATTGGAATCCCCACCTTGATCATCTCCAGGATCATCTCGCTGCGGATGTCCTGGAGGGAGTCGTGCGGGGGCACGGGGAAGTAGCCTTCCTTGAAGCGGGGCTTGTAGCCCAGATTGGGGTTCTCTTCGCGGCCGCTGTTCCACTCACCCTCGATAGAGTCCACGTAGTAGTAGCCGCAGTTCTCCGTCTGGTCGAAGCGGATGTCATCGAAGATGAAGAACTCCAGCTCCGGGCCCCAGTAGGAGGTGTCGGCGATACCGGTGGAGCGCAGGTGCTCCTCCGCCTTTTTCGCGATGTAGCGGGGGTCGCGGCTGTAGGGCTCCTTGGTGAGGGGGTCGAAGATGTCGCAGGTGATGGAGAGGGTGGGGATGGAGCAGGCGGGGTCCACGCGGGCCGTATCCGGGTCTGGGATCAGGATCATGTCCGATTCCTGGATCTTCTGGAAGCCGCGGATGCTTGAGCCGTCAAAGCCGATCCCTTCCACCCAGATGCTGGTGGTGAGGTCGTCCATCTCCGTGAGCTCGGAGGGCGGGATGGAGAAGTGTTGCCAGAGACCTGGAAGGTCGTTGAACTTCAAGTCTACGATCTGGATGTTGTTCTGCTTTATCAGGTCGCTGACCCGTTTCGCGTCCTGTGGGGTCAAGTTTCCGTTCCTCCTTCGCTGGGCTGGGTGAATTATAGGCGCTGACGACCGCGGGTGCTGCTCTAGTTACAGCTCGGTTGCGCAGCGCTGTTAGAGGGCTGCGTCCCCCCTTTCGCGGGTGCGGACGCGGATGGCGTCGGCTACGGGTATGACGAAGATCTTGCCGTCTCCGATGTGGCCGGTGTGGGCCGCTTCGCAGATGGTGTTGACCAGCTTGTCGACCAGGCTATCCGTGACCACGACCTCGATCTTGACCTTGGGCAGCATGTCCACTTCATACGTCTCACCGCCGCGGCCCATATGGACGATCCCCTTCTGAACGCCGCGGCCGGTGACGTGGACGATGTTCAGCCCGGAGACACCGGCGTCGGCCAGGGCGTTCTTGACATCGTCCAGCTTCTCGGGTCGGATGATCGCTTCGATCTTCTGCATCTTCGCTTCGCTCCTTACGATGCTTCGCTTCCGGCACTCTCTGGTCGCGGCGCCGGCGTGGGTGCAGGGGCAGGGCTGGCCGAAGACTCAGGTGGGGCGATGGGGCTTCCCTCCTCCATGACGTAGCCCCGCTCGCCGTGCTGGGAGGCGTCCAGGCCTAGCCGCTCCTCCTCTTCTGTTACACGCAATCCCATCGTTTTGTCAAGCAGGAAGAGGATGACGGCGGTGGCGACGAGGGAGTAGCCCCATACGGCGCCGATACCGGTGAGCTGGCGGGCCAGCTGTCCGGCGTTGTCGTCGATGACGCCAGCCCCTCCGCCTATGGCGGCGACCGCGAAGATACCAGTGGCGAAGGCGCCCCAGGTGCCGCCGACGCCGTGGACGCCCCAGACGTCCAGGGAATCGTCCAGGCTGAGCTTTATGCGCAGCTGCACGGCGAAGTAGGTGAACAGGCCGGCGCCGATGCCGATAAGGATGGCGGGGAATGAGTTAAGCCAGCCGTCGGTGTTGGGCCAGGAGCCGATGAAGCCGGCGGCGGGGGTGATGGCAACCAGGCCGGCGACGGCGCCGGTGGCGGCCCCTACTATGCTGGGCTTCTTGAGGAAGTACCAGCTCAGGCCTACCCAGGTGAGGGCGGCGGCGGCGGCGGCGACGTGGGTGACCACGAAGGCGTTGACCGCGATTTCATTGGCTGCTAGGGCGCTGCCGGCGTTGAAGCCGAACCAGCCGAACCACAGCAGCACCGCCCCCAGCACCACCATAGTGACGTTGTGGGGCGCCATGGGCTCTCTGCCGTAGCCCAGGCGCTTGCCGAAGATGAAGGCCGCTACCAACGCCGCCACGCCGGCGTTGATGTGGACGACGGTGCCGCCGGCGAAGTCGAAGGCGCCGCCGCCCCACAGGTCCTGCAGCCAGCCACCCTGTCCCCACACCCAGTGGGCCACCGGCGCATAGACAACGGTCACCCAGATCACGGTGAAAACCATCATGGTGCTAAACTTGGCCCGCTCCGCGAAGGCGCCGATGATAAGGGCCGGCGTTATAACGGCGAACATCATCTGGAAGACCATATATACCTGATGGGGAATGGTGTCCGAGTAGGGGCCGGGCTCCAGTCCGACGTTGCGGAGCCCGAACCAGGACAGGTTGC
>JADFNQ010000196.1 GCA_022563285.1 Chloroflexota bacterium
GCGGGCGATCGAGCCTCGCTACGGGGCCTGGACGTTCCCCGGCGGCTTCATGGAGATAGACGAGACGGCGGAGGAGTGCGCCGCGCGGGAGGCGCAGGAAGAGGTGGGCATCCAGGTAAGCATTGGCAAGCTGGTGGGCGTCTACTCACGGCCGGCGCCGCAGGCGCCGGGCATCGTCTCCATCGTCTACCGCGGCCGCATCACCGGCGGCGAGGTGAAGCCGGGGCGGGAGGCGCTGGAGGCGCGCTGGTTCCGGCCGGAGGAGATCCCCTGGGACGATCTGGCCTACGAGACGACCCGCTGGGCCCTACAGGACTGGCGGAAGTCCCGGCGAGATACCCCCCGCAAGCGGACGTAGGGGAGGCCTCCGCTACACAGAGCGGCGCCCGCGGCCGCGGCCAGGGCGCCCGGGCGGGGTCGCCTTCTCCCGGCCCCAGAAGTCGAACCGGCCCATGAGGAGGATGCTGCTTACCTGAGGGTCGGTGAGGCGGGAGGCCAGCCGGGCGTCCATATCCTTTACCGTGAGGCTGGTGGTGATGACCGTGGGCAGGCAGGCGTTGTAGCGGTAGTTCAGGAGCTGGAACAGCTTCTCGTCCGCCCAGGGCGTGCCGCTCTGGGCGCCGAGATCATCCAGGATGAGCAGCGGTACGTTCCGCACCTGCTCAAACACCTCATCGTAGGCCTTGGGGTCCTGGGGGTTGAAGCTGGAGCGCAGGCGGTCCAGCAGGTCAGGGACGATGACGAACAGCACGCCCGGGTCGGCCTCCCGGCGGTAGTTGCCGATGGAGGCGGCGAGGCGCGTCTTCCCCCGCCCGCTGCCGCCGGCGATGATGAGCCAGTCCTTGGGCTCCTCCGCAAACTTCAGCGCTTGACGGTGGGCAGCGCGGATGAGCTTCAGCTCCTCCGGGTCGGTGGCCAGGTGTTGCGGATCGAACTCCTTGAAGGTCATCCTCCGCAGGAGAGGCAGCTCCAGAGCATCGATCGCGGCGGTGCCGCTGCGGGCCAGCTCCAGCCGGTGCATCCGTGCCAGGGAAGCGTCGCCGAGGCGGGTCTGGAGGCGGGCGTCCAGCTCGCTGATGTCCCGGGAGGTGGTGAACACGGTTGGCGTGCGGGCCTGGTAGCGGTAGTTGATGAGCTGGTACAGCTTCTCGTCCGCCCAGGGTGTGGAGCTGTGCAGCCCCAGATCGTCAAGGATGAGCAGGGGCGCGCTGCGTACCAGCTCGAACAGCTCGTCGTAGCCCATCTCGCTGTCCGGGCGATAGGCGGCCCGCAGGTGATCCAGCAGGTCCGGGACGACCATGAACAGGGCCGGGCGGCCCCCTTCGATGCAGCGGTTGGCGACGGCTGCGGCGAGATGGGTCTTGCCGCAGCCGCTGGGGCCGCAGAGAACCAGCCAGCCGGAGGGTTCTTCGGCGAACTCGCGGGCGTCGGCCACGGCGCGTGCGAACCGCTCCTGGTCCTGCGGGCTGGGGCTGCGTCCCCGCGTCATCAGGTCGTCGAAGGTAAGGCGCAGAAGGGAGCCCAGGTTGCTGTAGCGCTGCAGGCGGGCCAAGCGCTCGTCTTCCCGCTCGTCCTCGGTGCAGCGGCAGGGGAACGCCTTGCCGAAATCGGGGTGGCCCAGGCGCACGGCCCTGCGCACGAAGCCGGCGCCGCCGCAGTCAGAGCAGAGGTCGTCGGCGGGTTCGTCAGCGAAGCCCGCCGACGCCGCGCTTGCCGCGGACGTAGCGGCGCTCCAGCCAGTCTGCTTCAGGATCTCGTCCAGCTTCTTCATAGTCCGGGCCCTCCGCTTCCCAGCGCTTCAGGATCGAATGGATGTAGCGCCAGCTGCGTTTGTTCAGGCTCACCGCCTCCCGGAACGCCGCGCCGATCCACTGCGGCTGGTAGCGCTCCTCGGCGTCCTTGAGGTCGTCGGCGATGAGGGGTGTGATGGCGCCGATGTTCTCCTCGTACAGGGCGAAGATGTTCGGCGGCGCGGCGGTGGCGGCCGGGGGCAGCGGCTCCTCGAGCCGCAGCTCCTCGCCCGCCAGGCGCTCGGCGGCGCGGCGGTTGTGTGGTGTGGCCAGCAGGTATAGCTCCTCGCTGCGTCCTTCGCTCCGCGCCTCCAGGCGCAGGAGCGAGCCGCGCTCCACGGCCAGGGCGAGGCCGCGGTCCAGCGCCCGGCCCTCCTCCCCGCAGAGGTTCGCCAGCGCCCGCACGAGAGTGCCGTCCGCGGCAAGCTCACGGCTGGTAACGAAGGGCGGCGAGCGGCGCCGCCGAGCCTGGGCGTAGAAGAAGTACAGCGTTACCAGCAGCTCCTCCACCTTCTCGATGCTGGGCAGGAGCCGCGCGAAGAACAGGTTGGGGACCGGCGTAGCCCGCGCGGAGGTGGGGAAGCCAGCGGGCTGAGCCTCTTCCCCCAGCGGGTGCGGGCTGCCCCGCGACCCGCTTACCCCTCCTCGTTCCACTCCTCGGGCTCCCTCACCAGCAGGTCCTCGAATCGGGCGATCTTCTCTCGGAAACGAAGGTGGATAGTCCCCGTGGGGCCATTGCGGTGTTTGGCGATGATGATCTGGGCGATTCCCGCGGGGTAGTTCTCGGCGGGACGGTCCGGGTGCTGCCGCTGCCACTCATCGCGGCCGACGTGCTTCTCCTCACGGTAGATGAACATCACCACATCAGCGTCCTGCTCAATGCTGCCGGACTCGCGCAGGTCGGAAAGCTGGGGGATATGGGTGGGCCGGGCCTCGGCGGCACGGGAGAGCTGGGAGCAGGCGATGACCGGCACGTCCAGGTCGCGGGCCAGCTCCTTCAGGGAGCGCGTGATGTGGCCCACCTCCTGCACGCGGTTATCGCTGCGCGTGCCGCCGTGCACGAGCTGGAGGTGGTCGACGATCAGCAGGTCGAGGCCGCGCTCCAGGTGGAGGCGGCGGGCCTTGGCCCGCATCTCGGCTACGGTCAGCATCGCCGTGTCGTCAAAGTAGATGTTGAGTTCGGAGAGGACGCCGAGGGCGTTGACGATGCGCCCCTGCTCTCGGTCCGAGTGCATGCCGAAGCCGAGGCGGGTGGAGTCCACGCCGGACGCCCGTGCCAGGCGCCTCTGCAC
>JADFNQ010000197.1 GCA_022563285.1 Chloroflexota bacterium
CCGGAGACCAGGTAGCCGGTCTGCTCGTGCGGGTGGGTGTTCAGCGGGACGACGGCGCCTTCGTCCATCGTGCCTTCGATGAGCATCAGGCGCTCGCCGTCTGTGATGGTGCGGCGGACCACGCCCGGGAACATCTCGACGGGGGTGACGGAGTCGTGGTCGATGAGCGGCATGCGATACCTCCCGAATAGAGATTAGCCACAGATTAACAGGTGAACGAGGTCAACGGGGCCGTTCCGCCACGAATAGCGAGCGCCGCAGCAGGCCCCCTTCGATCGCCGCCACTCTCGCCCGCCGCCACGTGTGATTCCTCGCGAACTCGGATTCCCCCTCCGATTCGCGTAGCTCGGGGGCATGGCGCTCCCGGGCCTCTAGCAAGGCGCACGTGATACGCAGGAAGTCATCGGTCACGTCTGTTTCCGCGACCTCGGCGAAGCCAGCAGACCGCAGGAGATCGCGCTGCTCCCGGCGCCGCGAGGTCACTGACGGCCCGGCTGCGCACGCGGCACGCCGGTAGTCAGCCTCGGATAGCCCTTGCGGGATGAAGATGGTGTAGAACGCTAGGCGGCCACCCGGCCGCAGCAGCCTGCGACACGCCCTCAGCACGGAGAGCTTGGCCCGGATTCATCATAGGGTGTCGGTGTGAACGACGGCATCGAAGGTTTGGGGCCGGAAGGGTAGGTGTGTCGCGCTCGCCACCACGAAGGAGCAACGGCCGTCCAGCCGCTGGCGCCGGGCGCGGGCAAGAGCGCTGCGGGGTGCCGCCGGCGGCAGGTCCGTGAGGACAGCCTCACAGCCAGACTTCTGCGCCAGGTAGAGCCCCGGCCAGCCCCGCCCCGCGCCGATGTCCAGGAGCCGCATCCCCTGGCGTAGGTCGAGACGCGCGGCCAGGGCGTCGGCTTGCGCTATCGTCGTGTAGCCGCGCACGCCGACGTTGGCGCCGTACACCTCTCTCTCCACCAGTAGCTCGGCCTCTGACTGGGCCCTGCTGTAGATACTGGAGTAGCGCTCCGGCGAGCCAGGGATCGGGCTCCGGTCTCTGGTCATCGCTCCGACTGCTCCCGGCGGTACGCCTCCAGGGCCTGCGTACGTCCGAATGTTTGAGGGCGAGGATGGCGGCGGCGTAGAGGGCGGCGTTCTTGGCGCCGTTGACCGCCATGCAGGCCACGGGCACGCCCGGCGGCATCTGAACAATGGAGAGGAGGGCGTCCAGCCCCGACATGCCCGGCTTGCCGACGGGCACGCCGATGACGGGGAGAGGGGTCCAGGCAGCGACAACGCCCGGCAGGTGCGCGGCCATCCCCGCGGCGGCGATGATCACCTCGAACCCCTGGTCCGCGGCGGCCGCGGCGAACCGCTGCACCTTGTCCGGAGTGCGGTGAGCGGACATGACCTGCAGCTCGTGCTCGATGCCGAGGTCGGTCAGCGTCTGGAGGCAGGGCTCCAGGACGGGGATATCAGACTGTGAGCCGGTAATGATGGCTACGCGGGGCATGGGCTGATTGTGGGCTCAAGGGAGTGGTGGGGTCAAGGCCTGCGCCCTTAGTCCACCCGCGCCTCCTGCGCCGGCGCGGCGATGTCGCGGCGGTAGTGGCAGCGCGAGAAGTGGATGTGCTGCACATTGTGGTACGCCTTCGCCCGCGCCTCCGTCAGCGTGTCTCCCAGCGCCGCCACGGTGAGGACGCGGCCGCCGCTGCTGACCACGGAGCCGTCGTCGGCCAGGGCGGTGCCCGCGTGGAACACCATGACGTCCTCCTCCAGCTGGGCAAGGCCGGAGATGGGGAAGCCCGTGCGGTACTTCTCCGGGTAGCCGCCGGAGGCGAGCACCACGGCCACGCAGGCCTGCGCCGACCACTCGACCTCCAGCTCGTGCAGGCGGTTGTTGGCCACCGCCAGGCAGACCTCCAGGAGGTCTGTCTTCAGCCGCGGTAGCAGCACCTGCGCCTCTGGGTCGCCGAACCGACAGTTGAACTCCAGCACCTTGGGGCCGTCCGGCGTCACCATGATCCCGGGGTAGAGCACGCCGCGGTAGGGCGTGCCCTCCGCCATCATGCCGTCGACGGCGGCCTTCGTGACCTGTTCGTCAATCCGGCCTGCGGTCTCGGCGTCCAGCCAGCCGGGCGGGCTATAGGCGCCCATGCCGCCCGTGATGAGCCCTTCGTCGCCGTCCAGCGCCCGCTTGTAGTCGCAGGAGAAAGGCATGGGGAGCGTCGTGCGGCCGTCAGTGAAGGCGTGAGCGGTGAGCTCGCGGCCGCCCAGCCACTCCTCGATTACCACCGTCTGGCCGGCCGTTCCGAACGCCGAATCTTCGCCCATCAGCAGGTCGATCGCCCGCAGCGCCTGCTCCTTGGAGTAGCAGACGATAGCGCCCTTTCCCGCGGCCAGCCCGTCCGCCTTCACCACCGGCGGCTCGGACAGCGACTCGATGTGGTTGCGGGCATCGGTGCGGTTGCTGAACACGGCTGAGCGGGCGGTGGCGATGCCGTGTCGCTTCATCAGCCCCTTGGCGAACGCCTTGGATGATTCGATGCGGGCCGCCGCCTGCGAGGGGCCGAAGGCGGCGATCCCCTCCACCGCCAGGCGGTCCACCAGACCCCGCGCCAGCGGGTCCTCCGGGCCCACCACCACCAGCTCGCAGCGGTGCTCCTTGGCGGCCTTCGTCAGCCCCTCCACGTCCGCGGCCTTGAGCGGCAGGTTGGTGCCCAGGGCGGCGGTGCCGGCGTTCCCCGGCGCCACGAACAGGTCGGTCAGCTTGGGCGATTGACGTAGCTTCCAGGCCAGCGCGTGCTCGCGGGCCCCGGAGCCGACCAGAAGGACGTTCATATCAGGGTCTTGCGCGTGGGCTTCTTTCGGGTCTTCTTTGGCGGGTTGGCGCGGACGTGCTCGCAGGCGGCGCGGGCGTAGTCGATGATGGGACCTTCGTCCAGTGACACCAGCGGCGCCTGAACCCACGTGCCGAAGGCGCCGATGCTCACCACGAACGGCCCGGCGTCGGGGAGGTCGAGGAACTCCTGCCGCTCCCGCTCCGGCAGCTTGAACGCCGCCACGCCCTCGGGCGGGAGGATGAGGAAC
>JADFNQ010000198.1 GCA_022563285.1 Chloroflexota bacterium
GTTGGCGGCCCGCAACTCGAGGACGGCGGCCTCGTCATCGCCCTCCGCCCGAAAAGCGTCCGCGATGAGCATGCGCGCCCTGGCGGCCTCATAGGGGGCCTCGACCTCCTGCCAGAGGCGCCAGCCGCGGCGAAGGCTCTCGCAGGCGGCCGCCGCATCGCCCTCCGCGAGCTGAAGCGCACCGCGAGCGCAGGCGGCGCTGGCCTGGAGCGCAGGTGTCGCGTAGGCTTCGACGATAGCCTCCATCTCGTCCGTCGCTGAGCGGGCGGTCTCCAGGTCCCCAGCGGCGACGGCGATCTCCACCTGTGGGGGCAGCAGCCGGGCGCGGGCCAGCCGGTCCCACGATTGGTCGGCGATGGCACGATTGATCATGCTGGAGGCGGCATCGATGTTCCCCTCCGCGAGCCGGAGCAGCGCGTGCCCCGGCTGCGGCACGCGGCCCAGCTCGTGGGCCCGGCAGAAGGCGTCCTCAGCGGCGGGCAGGTCGCCCATACGGAGGCGGATCTCGCCGATCTGGTAGAAGGCCTCCCCGGCCGCGCGCAGGTTAAAGCCTTGCAACTCGTCGCGGGCCCGCGTGGCTTCTTTTTCGGCCTCGGCCCAAGCCCCTCGAAGGCGCATGATCTGGGCGTGTTGCACCCGGCACAGCCCGGGGAAGCCCGCGATGGACTGCCGGCCGCACCAGCGCTGGGCGGCGTCGGTCCACTCGGCGGCCCGGCGGTAATCGGCCAAGCGCTCGCAGGTAGTGATCATGCTACAGTAGATAACACCGGTGGCGAGCGGGCCGAGCTCGCCGCTGACGGCAGCGACCATCGCCTCGTCCAGCAGGGCCATCCCTTCCTCGACCTGACCCTTGGCCACCAGCACATTCCCCTGGTCGAATAAGCCGAACGCCTGAAGGTCGCGATCGCCGAAGCGGCTCCCGATTTCATAGGTCCGCTTGGCGTATTCTAGCGCGCCATCCAGGTTGCCCACTGACATAGTTACGTTGGTAGATATTCTGGCCAGGTGACCGTGCTCCGGGCAGTCCGGCTCAGTTTCCAGGAGACGCATCGCACGACTTGACCAGCCCGCCGCAACCGACGGCGCCAGCTTGGCGAAATGGTGAAAGGCGAGGTTGATTGCAACGGAGGCCGCGCCCCGAGCGTTCCCTGCCTCCGTGAAGCCCGCGTAGGCGCGCTCTAGCGCCTCGATGCACTCGTCGGTGCGACCGGTCCAGAAGGCGGCATCGGCTAACCTCTCGAGGTCCTCCGGGGACAGATCTTCGGATGCGTCGACAGCAGTTAGGAGCTCGAGCGCCTCCTGCCAGGCGTGACGCTCAAAGGCGTCCCTGCCTTCCTGCAATGACTCGTCGGTTACACTGCGCTGGCTCATAGAGATCGCTCCGGCAACCTAGCCGGGCATGTCGATGTAGTGGCCCAGCTTGTCGCGCTTGGTCTCCAGGTAGCGCCAGTTGTAGGGGTTAGGCGCGGCCATGAGGGGGACGCGCTCCAAGACCTGGAGGCCGTAGCCCTCCAGTCCGGCGCGCTTGGCGGGGTTGTTGGTGAGCAGTCGTATCTCCTTGAGGCCGAGGTCTAGGAGGATCTGCATGCCGATGCCGTAGTCGCGGCGGTCGGCGGGGAAGCCGAGAGCCTCGTTGGCTTCCACGGTGTCGTACCCCTCGGTCTCCTGGAGGGCGTAGGCGCGGATCTTGTTGCAGAGGCCGATGCCGCGGCCCTCCTGGCGCATGTAGACGAGGACGCCACGCCCTTCCTCAGCAATGCGTTCCAGGGCGAGCTCGACCTGGTCACCGCAGTCACAGCGGAGGGAATGGAAGACGTCGCCGGTGACGCACTGGGAGTGGACGCGCACGAGAACGGGCTCCGGGGTGCTGATGTCGCCAAGGACGAGGGCGGCGTGCTCGTCGGGGTCGATGTCGGAGCGGTAGGCGAACAGGCGGAACTCGCCGAATCGGGTGGGGACGGCGGTCTCGGCCACGCGGTCAACCAGCCGTTCGCTCTGAATTCGGTGGCGGATGAGCTGGGAGATGGTGATGATCTTGATGCCGTGACGCTTGGCGAAGCGCTTGAGGTCCGGCAGGCGGGCCATCGTACCATCGGGGCGCATCACCTCGCAGAGGGCAGCGGCGGGCCGGTGACCGGCCATGCGGCAGAGGTCCACGCTGGCCTCCGTGTGCCCGGCGCGAACGAGGACGCCGCCATCCCGTACCCGCAGGGGGTAGATGTGTCCCGGCATCACCAGGTCAGAAGACACCGAACTCGGGTCCGCCAGGACGCGGATGGTCTGCGCCCGGTCTGCGGCGGAGACGCCGGTGGTTATGTCGTGGCGGGCGTCCACGGAGACGGTGAAGGCGGTACCGAACTGGGCCTGGTTCTGCTGCTGGCCCACCATCATCGGGATGTGCAGCTCATCGAGGCGCTCGCCGGTCATGGGCACGCAGATGATGCCCGTGGTGTACTTGAGCATGAAGCTGATGATCTCCGGGGTGACGAACTGGGCGGGAATGATGAGATCGCCTTCGTTCTCGCGGCCCGCGTCATCAATGATGATGACGAAGTGGCCCTGGCGGAAGTGATCGATAGCCTCGTCCACGCTGGCCAAGGGGGAGCTGGAGCGCTGTCTGGCGCGGCGGTGCTCTTCGATGGACTCTATCAAGGCGGACCTCCTCCCAGAGATCGGGGCCCGCCTACGGCGGGTACCCGTGCTCTATCTGTGCTCGCTAGTCCCCTCTCTCCGAGAGGAGCTGATCTACGTAGCGGGCGATTATATCGCTTTCCAAGTTTACACTATCGCCAGGTTTCTTACGAGTTAGGTTGGTATGCTCCTGCGTGTACTGAACCAGGGAGATGCTGAAGGAGGTCTCGTCTTTGGCGATGACGGTGAGGCTGGCGCCGTCCACGGTGATGGGCCCTTTGATGATGCAGTGGCGGAGGATGTCCGGCGGCGCCTGGTAGCGAGCGACTACGGCCTCCCGCTCCGGGGTCAGGGATATGAGCGCGCCCGTGGCCTCCGTCACGCCGCGGACGAGGTGACCG
>JADFNQ010000199.1 GCA_022563285.1 Chloroflexota bacterium
ACGAAGCGCCGCACCTCAGACACGATCATCTGCTGCTCTTCGGTTAGGGTCACCAGGGACGGGGTGGCCATGAGCTACTCCTTCGGCGCGATCCCGGCCGCCTCCGCCCACCGCAGAAGGCGCCTGGCCTGCCAATAGATCGGCGTGTCGATCATCTTTCCGTTCACGGGGATGGCGGCGCGGCCCTTGGCGATCCCCTCCTTCTCCAGAACACGGACTACCTCCCTCGCCTCAGCGACCTCCTGCTCGGTCGGCGAGAACACGCGGTTCACCACCTCCACCTGGCCGGGGTGGATGCAGTACTTGCCCCGGTAGCCGAGGCTGCGGGCGAAGCTGGCGTCCCGTTTCAGGTGCTCCATGTCCGTATAGTCCGGCTCCGGCGTGTCTATGGGGACGAGCCCCGCCGCCGCAGCCGCCGCGGCGAGCTGGGCCCGTGGCCACTCGATCTCCCGCGCCGCTTCGCTGCGCTGGAGGCCCATGTCCACCGCCAGGTCCTCCGCCCCCAACGACAGGCCCACCAGCCGCGGCGAGGCCTCGGCGATCTCCCGCGCGCCCAGTATCCCCTCCGCCGACTCGACCAGCGGGATAATGCTTACGTCGCCCGCCTCCATCCCCTGCCGCCTCTCCAGGAGCGTGAGGTAGTGATCCATCCGCCTGACTATCTCGGCGGTGTGCGTCTTGGACAGCACGATCCCGTCCAGGCCGGGCCTGACCACCGCCAGCAGGTCGTCCTCCAGAAGGCCGGTGTGCAGGCCGTTCACCCGGACGAAAACGGCGTGACCGTCGCGGGGCATGCTATCGATCGCCGCTGCCGCCATCTCTCTCGCCCTCGCCTTCTCGGCCGGCGGGACGGAGTCCTCGACGTCCAGGCAGACGACGTCCGCGCCCGTCTCCGGCGCGCGCGCCACGAAGCGCTCCACGATGGCCGGCACAAACAGGATGCTGCGGAGTATTGGGATTGTGCGCTGCTGTTCGTCCATTTGTTCTGGTGCCAACTGCAGATTGGGCGGGCTAGCCTGGAGTGCGCCTTAGTTTAATCCCAGATTGCGGCAAACTGCAAGTTGACTTATAGACGGCAGGCCCGCGCACGTTCAGCGCCCATTGCTTGACCCTATATCCAGACGCCTCCTATAATCGCCATCGGCCCCGGCAGACCCGGCGGGCCTACGGCCGGGATATGAGAGGAGCCTAATGTACGTCCTGCAAAAGCTGAACCGCTTCGTCATCCCGAGGACTGAGCTCACCTATCCGGGCCATCTCCTCAAGATGCACCGGAACGCCGCCGCCGCGCCCGTCGATCATGTCATGCCGGACTTCGAGGACGCCTGCCCTTACGAGTACAAGGGGGACGCCAGCCGCGAGACGATGGTGGAGGCCCTCAGTACCCTGGACTTCGGCCACAAAGTGATCGCCATCCGCCCCAACAACATCCACTCCAAGTTCTTCCTGGGCGACATGGAGGCGATCGTGCTCAGGGCCGCGGACCGCTTCCATGGCATAATCCTCCCCAAGACCGAAGGGCCACAGGACATCGTCTACCTCTCCAAGCTGCTGGACTCTCTGGAGCGCCAGGGAGGCTGGACTATGCGCATTCAGATCGAGGCCCTAATCGAGACGCCTCTGGGTCTCACAAACGCCTACCAGATCGCCACCGCCTCCGATCGTATGGCGGGGCTGATCTTCGGCATCGCCGACTTCGGCGCCGCCATGGGCGTCCGCGAGATCGTCGACGACCAGAACCGTAACTTCCACTACGCCAAGCAGGCCACTGTCGTCGCCGCCAAGGCCGCCGGCCTGCACGCCGTCGATAACGCCTACCTCCGCCTCGTACGCAAGGACACATCGCCGGACGATGCACGCGTTATCGAGGAGGGGCTGCGTCAGAAGAACGTGGAGGCCGCCAACCTGGGGATGGACGGCTCCTGGGTGATCCATCCCCAACAGGCCGAGATCGTCAACGAGTGCTACACTCCCAGCGAGGAACAGGTCGCCGTCTCCAAGCAGGCGGTGGAGGTCTACCACGAGCTGGGCGGCGGCTCCATCGTAAACCCGCACACCGGCGAGTTCGAGGACGAGGCGACGATCAAGGGCAAGCTGATGGACCTGGCCAAGGCGGTGCAGGCGGGCACGCTTGATGCTGAGTGGCTGGCCGATCAGGCTGCCAAGTCCAAGGGCGTCACCGGCTACGACATCCTGGAAGTGATGAAGCGGGCCTGATGCGCTTCTACGAGTTTGAGGCGAAGAGGCTGCTGGCCAAGCACGGCGTCCGCCTCCCGGAGGGGGGCACGGCGGAGACCCCGGAGGAGGCCGCGACGCTCGCCACTGATGTCGGCGGGCCCGTGGTGCTCAAGTCGCAGGTGCTAACGGGGGGCCGCATGAAGGCCGGCGGCATCAAGTTCGCCGATACACCGGAGGAGGCGCAGCGGGAAGCGGCCGCCATCCTCGATCTGGAGATCCGCGGCCAGCGTCCCCGCTGCGTCCTCGTGGAGGCGAAGGCAACCGTCAAGAAGGAGTACTACGCCGCCGTCACCTACGACGCCCTGGCGAAGCTGCCGGTCATGATCTTCAGCGATATGGGCGGCATAGACATTGAGCAGGTGGCCGAGGAGCACCCGCAGCACGTGGTCAAGGCCAACTACTCCTCCCTCCTCCCCTTCTCCGACTTCAAGGCGAAAGAGATGATCGCCTCCCTTGGCATCGCCGGCGGCGAGCTCGTGCGGCTGACGGACGTGGTGAGCCGTCTGGCGAGGGTCTTCTCGCAGTATGGCCTAACCTTAGCCGAGATTAATCCTCTCGGCCAGTTGGACGACGGGTCGTTCGTCGCCCTGGACTGCCACATCGATATGGAGGAGGAGGCGCGCGACGGCCAGACCACCATCCTCGATGAGCTCGGTGTCAGCAGGGAGGAGACCCGCCAGGCGCGGCCGCCCACCGAATTCGAGATCAGGGGCGCGCTCATCGACGCTCAGGACCACCGCGGCGTGGCCGGACGGGTGGTGGAGTTCGAGGGGAATC
>JADFNQ010000020.1 GCA_022563285.1 Chloroflexota bacterium
GCTCGACGCCGCGGCGGGCTGGCGCGCGCATGATGGTGCGCACGGACGGCAGCTTCTGCGGGACGATCGGCGGCGGCTGCGGCGAGGCCGAGGTCTGGTCGGAGGCGATGGAGGCCCACCGCGACGGCCGCGCCCGCCTGATACAGGTGGACCTGACCACCCCCACGGACGGGGAGGACAAGATCTGCGGCGGCGTCATGGACGTCTTCGTCGAGCCCATCACGCCGTCGGACGTGGGCTAACGGCGGCTCTCCCCGGATGAAGGCCGTCACCTTCGAAGGCCCGTTCAACGTCGCGGTCAGCGACGTCGACGATCCCACGATCCGGGAGCCGGGTGACGTCATCCTCAGAGTCACCTCCAGCGCCATCTGCGGCTCCGATCTCCACGCCTACAACGGCCGCATCCCCACTCCCGTCAGCGGCTGGGTGATGGGCCACGAGTACGTGGGCGAGGTGGTGGAGGTGGGAGCTGATGTAGAGGGCCTGCGCCCCGGCGAGCGAGTGGTAGGCGGCCCTTACGCCTCCTGTGGGGAGTGCTTCTACTGCCGGCGCAACTGGCCCAGCCAGTGCATGTACCAGCAGCACTTCGGCTACGGCATGCTGCCCGGTGCGCAGGCGGAGTACCTGCGCGTGCCCTACGCCCGCACCACCCTGGAGAAGCTGCCGGACTCCCTTCCCGACGAAAGAGCGATCCTGGTGGGCGACGTCCTCTCCACCGGCTACTTCGCCGTCGAGCGAGGAGAGGTCCGGGCCGGAGACGTTGTCGTGGTGGTGGGGTGCGGGCCCGTTGGGCTGTGCGCCCAGATGTGCGCCCTGCTGTTCGAGCCGAAGGTCGTCATCGCCATCGATTCGGTGCCGGAGCGGCTGGAGATGGCGAGGAAAATCGGCGCCCTGCCCGTGGATATGAGCGAAGGAGACCCCGGCGCGGTCATCCGCGAGCATACCGAGCGCCGCGGCGCCGACGTGGTCATTGAGGCGGTGGGTCATCAGGACGCGCTGCGTAGCTGCTTCCAGCACGTCCGCCCGGGGGGCGCCATCAGCGCCGTCGGCGTCTACTCGGAGGCGGAGTTCCCCTTCCCCATGTTCAAAGCGTACCTGCACGATCTCACGTTCAGGATCGGCGCCTGTCCGGTGAAGAACTACCTGGCGAAGCTGCTGGACCTGATCGAGCGGGGGAAGCTGGATCCCACGGTTATCCTGACCCACACGCTGCCCCTGGCGGAGGCGCCCCACGGCTACGATATCTTCGCCGGCCACAAGGACAGCTGCGTCAAGGTCCTGCTCAGGCCGTAGGCCGACGCTGGCGGCTGTCCCGCTGAGAGCCGATAATACGTTTGCTATGCGACGCATCGCCGCCATCGCCGCGGCCAAGGCAGCCGCCGCCCTGAGCCAGCGTCTCAAGGTGGGCGGCGGCACCGCCCTGCCCGGCCTGCTGGCCGAGCGCATCGACCCGGACATCGTGCCGGAGATGGCGCGGCGGCTGGGGCAGGGCAGCATCATCGTCACCGGCACCAACGGCAAGACCACCACCGCGCGCCTGTTGCGGGGCATAGTCCGCGCCGCCGGGCTGGGGGTCGTGGCCAACCGCGCGGGGTCGAACCTGATGCGGGGGATCGCGGCAGCGCTGGCGGAGGCGGCCAGGCTGGACGGCGGTTTTGCCGGAGCGAAGCGGCGGCTGGGCGTGTTCGAGGTGGACGAGGCGACTGTACCGGAAGCGGCGCGGGCCCTGAAGCCGAGGCTGGTGCTGTTCACCAACCTGTTTCGTGATCAGCTCGACCGTTACGGCGAGGTGGAGCACGTGGCGGCGCTCTGGCGCGACGCGGTGCGACAGCTGGACCGCTCGGCGACCGTGGTACTCAACGCCGACGACCCTTCGATCGCCGGCCTGGCGCAGGTCAGCCCGGGGCCGGTGCTGTTCTACGGCGTGGAGGACACCTCACGCGGGAGCGGCGGGCTGGAGCACGCCGCCGACGCCCGCTGGTGCCCCTCCTGTGGCTCCGAACTGGCCTACTCGACGGTCTTCTACGGGCACCTTGGTCACTGGAGCTGCCCCACGCACTGCCGCGTCGCCCGGCCCAGCGCCAGCGTGGTGGCCACCCGTGTGGAGCTGGACGCGGAGGGGACCAGTCTGGCGATCGCCCTGCCTGGTGGTGAGATCTCGGCGCCGCTGCCCCTGACGGGGCTCTACAACGCCTACAACGCCCTCGCCGCCGTTGCCGCCGCCTCCGCCCTGGGCTTCGGCACGGGGGCGATCGCGCGGGGGCTAGGCTCCTTCACGGCCGCCTTCGGCCGCCAGGAGCGGATGAACGTGGGCGGGCGCCGGGTGCAGGTGATCCTGGCGAAGAACCCGGCCGGCCTGAACGAGGTGCTCCGCACCATTACCGCCGGCGGCGCTGACGTGGACGTTGCCCTGTTCCTCAACGATGATATCGCCGATGGACGCGACGTCTCCTGGATCTGGGACGTGGACTTCGACCTCCTGGCGGGGAAGGCGCGATCCCTGACTGTGTCGGGCAACCGGGCCTGGGACATGGCGCTGCGCCTTAAGTACGCGGGTCTGGACTCGCTGTCTCAGGTGGAGGAGGACGCGGCGGCCGCCCTGCGCCGGGCCCTGAGGGCCACGCCGGAGGACGGCCAGCTCTACGTGATCCCCACCTACACGGCGATGCTCCAGGTGCGGGAGCTGCTCGCCCGCTGGGCGCGGCGCCCCGCCTTCTGGGAGGCGGAGAAGTGACGCTCAAGTTGCGCTTGGCCCATCTCTATCCCAAGCTGATGAACATCTACGGGGACCGCGGCAACATCCTCTGCCTGGAGCGTCGTTGCCGGGAGCGGGGTATCGCCTTTGAGCTGACGGAGCTGGGGCTGGGGGAGAAGCTGAAGCCCAAAGATTACGACCTGGTCTTCATCGGTGGGGCGCAGGATCGCGAGCAGCGTCGCGTCGCCGAGGACCTGGCGAAGGTGAAGGGGAAGGCGATCCGGGAGGCGGCGGCGAAAGGCGTGGTGATCCTGGCCGTATGCGGCGGCTACCAGCTCCTCGGTCGTCACTACCGCATCGCTGAGGGCGAGGAGCTGCCGGGGGTGGGCGTGTTCGGCCTGTGGACGGAGCATCCGGGGCCGGGCGCCAAGCGATTCATCGGCAACGTGGTGGTGGAGTGGGCGGGCGGCACCCTGGTGGGCTTCGAGAACCACGGCGGCCGCACCCATCTGGACGCGGGCGTGGAGCCGCTGGGGCGTGTGGTCGCGGGGTTCGGCAACAACGGCGATGACGGCGGCGAGGGCGCCGTGTGCGGGAACGCATACGGGACATATCTTCACGGCTCCCTCCTGCCCAAGAACCCCCGCTTCGCGGACCACCTCATCGAGACCGCCCTGCGACGGCGCTACAAGTATCTGGAGATGGCGCCCCTTGACGACCGCGTGGAGGAGATGGCGCACGCCGCTGCCGTGCGCCTAGCCACCCGTCGCGGTATCATCTCAGTTTAGGAGGAAGCCCCTTCGCTAATGGCTGAAGACATGCAGGCCTCCGGTCCGGCGGAGGTAGACGAGGCGCCGCAGCAGCGGCGGGTCTGGCGCGGCCCCTGGCGGAGCGTGATATTCCCGCTGCTGGTGGTCAGCGCCATCGCCGCCGTCATCTGGTGGCTGGAGTACCGGCCCGATGCGGAGACCTCCGTCTACGATGCCCGCTTCGGGCCCGTGGCGATGCCGGTGGAGATGGTTCCGCCGGGGATGAGCGTGGAGGCGAGAGAGGGGAGCCTGGCCCCGGACTACCTGCTGAAGACGCTGGACGGCGGCGAGATACGCTTCAGCGACCTTCGCGGCAAGGCCGTGATCGTGAACCTGTGGGCTACTTGGTGCGGCCCTTGCCGTAAGGAGATGCCCCAGTTCGTGGCTGCTTATGACCGCTATCGGGAGGAAGGGCTGGAGATCATCGCCGTGAACGTTCAGGAGAGCCCGTCCGTCATCCAGCCTTTTGTGGACGACTTTGGTATGGACTTCCCGGTGGCGCTGGACAAGCGCGGCGCCGTATCGGACAAGTATCGCATCTTAGGTCTGCCCATGACCTACTTTATCGACCGGCAGGGCGTCATCCGCGACGTCTTCCAGGGCCCCTTCCTGGAGCGGCTTCAGGGAACGCAGGTGCAGGGCGCCATAGAGCAGGACGAGCTGACCCAGCGCATCGAGGAGATCCTGGAGTAGACGGTGGCGGAGCAGAGCGCCCTCAGGAGCGCCGGTTGGCTGCGGACGGTGCGCGCCCTTGACCCGTTCCGGGCCACCTGGCGGCTGTTCACCAACGTCCGCTGGGCCATAGGCATTATCAGCTTCATGGTGCTGGCCAGCCTGATGGGCGTGCTGCTGCCCCAGGTGCCGTCCAACGTGCGCGGGGACGGGGCGGCGGAGGCGCAGTGGCTCGCCTCGCAGGGGGAGCGGTTCGGCTTCGCGACCGACGTGATGGACAGGGTCGGCCTGTTCGATATTTTCCACGCCGTCTGGTTCGTCTACGCGCTCGGCCTTCTCGTCGTCTCCATAACCGTCTGCACAGCCAGCCGCCTGCCGCCCATCTGGCGCGCCGTGTCCCGCCCCCGGAAACGTGTGAACGACGCCTACTTCGCCAGCGCCCGGTATCGCTTTAACTATGCGACGCCGACCGCCGGCTCCCGTCTGGAGTCGGGGCTGCGGCGCCAGCGCTACGCCGTCGAGCGCTACCAGGAAGGCGAGACGACGTACCTGTTCGCCGACCGGTTCCAGTTCGCTCAGTTGGCCACTTTCGTGTCGCATCTCGCCATCATCATCTTCCTGGCGGCGGCGCTGGTGAGCCGGTTCAGCGGCTTCTCCAACGGGCTGATGATCGCCGAAGGCACCACCGGGCCGGTGTTCCCGCTGACTCACTCTAACCAGATGCAGGTGGAGCTGGTGGACGCGGTCGGGCGCTTCTCGCCCGAGGGGCAGCCGCTGGAGTACAGCTCTCAGCTGGTGATCTACCAGGGAGGCGAGGAGGTGAAGCGCTGCACCACAACCGTCAACTCGCCTTGCAGCTACAACGGCTACCGCTTTCACCAGGCCGCTTACTTCGGCTTCGGGGCGGACGTGCAGGTGCGGGATCTGGCCAGCGGCAACGTGATCTACCGGGAGACGATGAGCCTTTCGGACACGCTGCCGTCTCCTCACGTCATCGTCCGGGACGGAGGCGGGAATGTGCTGCTGGACGAAGCGCTGGTGCTAACCGACATCCTGAGCACGGACGAGTTCGTCTACTACGGCAGGCTGGTCACCCTGCCGGACGGGCGGGTGCTTACCATGGGCGCGCGGAGGGGGGCAGAGAGCGAGCGCTGGCAGCTCGCCGTGTTTGAGCCGGGTGAGGGGGAGGAGGCGGTCAGGCTGGTGCTATCGGAGGGGGAGGCCGCCTCGGCCGCCGGGCTGGAGTTCGTCTACGCCGGCCTGCAGGCGATTCCCGCCGCTTTCGTGTCCGACTTGCCCCTGCCGCCGGACGTCCCTGCGGGGGACGGGGCCAGGCAGGTGCTCGTTGAGATGAGCAACGTTGTGTACGGGACCGGCACCGCCTCTGAAGGCACCGCAGTGGTACCGGCGACAGGTGACGGCCCGCCGGAGCTGACGATCGTGGGCCTCCAGCCGCGGGCGCAGAGTCTGCGCCCGGGCGAGAGCGTTCAGATAGGGGGTTACGAGTATTCGTTCCTGGGCCAGCGGGAGTTCGCGGGCATCCAGGTGAGGAAGGACAGGAGCGATTACCTGATCTGGCTGGGCAGCGCCCTGCTCATAGGGGGGCTGCTGGTGACGTTCTGGGTGCCGCGACGGCGGCTATGGGCTAAAATAACACCGGCCCGCACCTACCTCGCCGGTCAGGCCGGTCACCTGGTCAGGTTTGACAGTGAACTGGCGGACATCGCGCGGCGGGAGGGTGCGAAACTCGACGAGGCGGAGGGCCAGGGAGAGGATGATTAGTACGGTCCTGCTGACGATCAAGATCGGTATTGACCCCACCATCTTTGATGTGATCGGGGTGGAGGTTACCTGGCACGGTCTGTTTACGGCGCTCGCCGTGGTGGCGGGCGTGACTATCGCAGCCGCTCTGGGGAGGCGGGCCGGTATTGGTGAGGACTCCATCTATAACCTTGCCCTGGCGCTGGTCATCGGCGGCATCATCGGCGCCCGCGGTCTATTCGTCATCGAGGAGTGGTCGCTGTTCAAGGACGACCTCGGTGATATCTTCGCCCTAAACACCGGCGGCGTCTCCGTCTATGGGGCGCTGATCGGGGGCACTGTCGGGGGTTGGAGCTACGCCGTCCTTGCGAAGCTGCCGAACATCCCGAAGGTGGCGGACATCGCCGTCATCGGCGCGATCCTGGGCATGGCCGTGGGCCGCATCGGCGACGTCATAAACGGTGAGCACTTCGCGGAGACGACCAGCCTACCCTGGGGCTTCCTCTACACCGATGCGGATAGCCCCAGCGTTCTGGCCGGCTTTGTGGATGCTCAGCATCCGGCGGTGGCGTACGAGCTCCTGGGCGACCTGGCGATCTTCGCAGTCCTTCTGCTGATCTACCAGCGGCTGGGACGAAGCGGGGTGACGTTCTTCTCCTGGATGCTGCTGTACGGCATCCTGCGGCTGGGACTGAGCTTCCTTCGTCTGGACGACATCGTCTGGCTGGGGCTGCGCACGGCCCAGCTGATAGCCATCGTCAGCCTGGCCCTGGCCCTGCCGGCCATCATCTATCTGCTGCGCACCCCGCCTCAAGAGGCGCGTATGAGCCGCGCCGAACGGAGGCGTGCGATAAGGGGGGAGGAGGGAGTAGGAGGGGAGCCCTCACAGGGGGCATAGGGGCGCGCCCGAAGTTCTGGCCCATAGCCTTTCCTGGCAGTGACCCGCTTGTTGGCGCTACTGCTCGTGCAGTGGCCCCGGGTGGCTGTCTCCGTTCGCCGGGCAGTGCGTCAAATAGGAAGTATAGATGTAGTCGATGCGGACGGGAGAAAATAGCGGTGATTTCTTTCCATTTACGTCTTCCCAACCTAGAAGTTCAGTGGTAGTATAGGGTTGCGATTATCTTAAAACCAGAATCGTACTGCTATCGATATGGTAATAGAGAATCACTGGTATCTAGTTTCTAGCCACGGCTCGATCCTTTTCTACATCGCCGTCTACCCGGACTGCACGATCAAGGAGATCGCGGAGGCGATGTCTCTGACCCGGCGTACCGTCTGGGGCGTCATCGGTAACCTGAGGCGAGAGGGGATGCTGCACGTCCGCAAGGAGGGTCGCCGCCACCACTACTCGGTGAACATGGATGGCCCCTTCAAGCACCCGGTGCTGAACGGGCTCAGTCTGCGCCTCGTCCTGGGCAAAATGGTAGAGCAGACCTCTCGCGTGCCAGAGGCCGTCCGCCGCACCGCCTAGCGTCGCGTCGGTGGCGGCTTCTCGTTGACACTACGTTTATCCCTGTGCTAGCATCCCATCGAACAATTGAATAGACTTCTCTTATCCAGAGAGGCGGAGGGAACGGCCCTGCGAAGCCCGGCAACCGCCTCGATGACCATCGGGGTACGGTGCTAATGCCGGCCCGCTCCATGCGGGTACGATAAGGGGATATAGGTGGCCTCTTCTCCAGTCAGACGGAAGAGGTTTTCTTTTTGCTTATGCTGATCGCCCACTGGGACACCGCTGCAGGAAGAGCCCCCGCGTCGGAGGCGCGTCCCCGACGGGCCGTATGGCCGTCTCCGGAGGGGAGCGCGTCTTCATGCGTCCTGGTGTCCGCTGGGAGAGTGGGACTGATGGCGATGCTGCGGGCCTCCGCCCCGGGAGCGCCGGGGGGCGGGAGGCCCAGCGCGGCTCACGATTAGCAGCCGGAGGATCGCTATCATGTCGTTCGCCAAGAGTCTAATGTGTAGAGAGTGCGGTCGGGTCTATCCCCTGGACCCGATGCACGTCTGCGAGTTCTGCTTCGGGCCCCTGGAGGTGTTCTACGATTACGCCGCCATGCGCCGTACCCTGACCCGGGAGCGCATTGAGCGGGGGCCCCCGTCCATGTGGCGCTACGCAGACCTGTTGCCCGCCGAGGCAGACGCCGCCGTGGACATCGGCACCGGCCATACCCCACTGCTGAGGGCCGCTCACCTGGGCCGGCTTCTGGGGCTAGAGCGGCTCTATATCAAGAACGATTGTCAGAACCCCACCTGGTCGTTCAAGGATCGTGTCGTGTCGCTGGCCGCCACCAAGGCGCGTGAGTTCGAGTTCGATACCCTGGCCTGCGCCTCCACCGGCAATCTGGCCAACAGCGTGGCCGCTCACGCCGCCCGTGCCGGCATGGACGCCTTCGTCTTCATCCCTGCTGACCTGGAGCAGGGGAAGATCGTCGGCTCCGCCGTGTACGGTCCCACCCTGGTGGCGGTGGACGGCAGCTACGACGAGGTGAACCGCCTGTGCAGCGAGCTCGCCGACAAGTACCCCTGGGCGTTCGTCAACATTAACATTCGGCCTTACTACGCGGAGGGCAGCAAAACCCTGGCCTACGAGGTCTGCGAGCAGCTGGGCTGGCGGGCGCCCGATCACTGCATCGTCCCCCTGGCCAGCGGTTCCCTCTACACGAAGATATATAAGGGTCTGAAGGAGCTGGCCTGGCTGGGTCTGGTGGACTGGCGGGGAACCAGGATGAGCGGCGCTCAGGCTGCGGGCTGCTCGCCCATAGTGGAGGCCTGGGAGCGGCAGAGCTTCAACATCAAGCCTCAGAAGCCGAACACCATCGCCAAGTCCCTGGCTATAGGCAACCCCGCCGACGGATACTACGCCCTGAAGGTAATGTCCCAGTCCGGCGGGCAGGGCGTGGCCGTCAGCGACGATGAAGTGGTGGAGGGGATCAAGCTGCTGGCCGAGACGGAAGGGATCTTCGCGGAGACGGCCGGTGGCGTTGTTGTCGCCGGGCTCAAGCGGCTGATCGAGCGGGGTCATGTGGACGCGCGGGAACTGGTGGTGGCGTTCATCACCGGCGCCGGCCTGAAGACCCAGGAGGCGGTCGCGCCGCGGCTGAAGCCCGCCCTGGATGTGCAACCGAACATCGCCTCTTTCGAGAACGCGTTCAGTGAGCGGGCCGGCGCCTTGCCGGCGACGCGGAAGTAGGAGAGCATATTGGCCAAGCAGAGATTCAAGTTCACCTTTGCCGAGGAGCTGATCAAGGAGCCGATCATCTGGCAGCTCGGCCGCGACTTCGACCTGGTGACGAACATCCGCCGCGCCGACGTGACCGAGGACCGCGGATGGGTGGTGCTGGAGCTGGAGGGGGAGATGGAGGAGATTGAGCGAGGGGTGAAGTGGGTGGTGGAGCGGGGCGTCCGGGTAGACCCCGTGGCCGGAGACATCGTGGAGGGATAGAGGAAGAGATGAGCGTGACAGTACGGATCCCCACACCACTGCGCAAGCTGACCAACGAGCTGGACGTCGTCAGCGGCGATGGCAGTACCCTGATGGCCTGCATCGACTCGCTGGAGGAGCAGTACCCTGGGTTGAAGGAGCGGCTGTGCGACGAGGCAGGTGAGCTGCGTCGCTTCGTCAACGTCTACGTCAACGGTGAGGACGTGCGCTTCCTGTCCGGCCTGGAGACCACGCTCAAGGCGGAGGACGAGGTGAGCATCGTCCCGGCCGTGGCTGGCGGCTGACCGAGCTCAGCCGGCCTTCTCCGACACCCTTTTCACGTTTCCCACTACCTTATCCACAAAATCGAGGCGGCTATTACTTGACATCTTTATCGTTTTATGGTTACCGTTACCGCGATGAATACAAAGCCCACGCTTCCGCCAGTGGACGAGGAGGTAAGGACGGTGGAGGAGCTGGCCCTGGCTCGCGTTCTGGAGGAGTGCCTCCAGGCGATGGAGCAAGGGGAGATGGACCTGGACGGGTTGGCGGGACGCTACCCTGAGGCCGAGAAGGAGATCAGGCCTCTGCTGGAGATCGCGCAGCAGTTGAAGGGGCGACGTGCCACCGGCATGCCGCTGCCGCTGGAGTTTAGGGAGGAGCTGCGCGATAAGCTGCTAGCGCATCACTTAAGCAGCTAACAAGAGGAAGAGCACAGTCTGCAGGCCCCGCTGTGACGCGGGGCCTGACGTTACTTTTGCGGGGGTCTCGCAGGGTTGACATCCGTACCTGGCTGGGTTATGATGTTGACTTACTGAGTCGGGAAAGTAGACTTATTCCCTGCCAGGCCCTAGACTGGATGGTGTACCGATGCAGGTGAAAGAGAAGCGGGGCGAACCTCAGCGCGCGCACCCCGCCGTGCCCGACGATCTCCAGCCTGGGCGCGTCTTCGTCACCCTGGACGAGGAGATCGAGAACTTCGGGCGGGAAACCCGCAGATATCGCGGCGATGAGGACGGGCTCCTCGACCAGTTCCGCCCCTTCCGCCTCATGCACGGCATCTACGGCCAGCGCCAGGAGGACACCCAGATGGTGCGGGTCAAGCTCCCTTACGGCGGCGTCTCAGCCGACCAGATGGACGCCTGTGCCGTCTTTGCCGAGAAATACTCCGGCTATCGCCGCGGCCATATCACCACCCGCGAGAACTTCCAGTTCCACTTCGTCCCTCTGGACGATACGCCGGAGGTCATGAGGCTGCTGGCCAGCGTTGGCCTCACCACCCGCGAGGCCTGCGGCAACACGGTCCGTAATGTCACCGGCTGCCCCTACGCCGGCACCTGCGCCGAGGAGGTGTTCGACGCCACGCCCTACCTGGTCGCATACGCCCGCAGCATGCTGCGCAACCCCATCTGCCAGCGGCTGCCCCGTAAGTGGAAGACCGCCTTCTCCAGCTGCGCCAGCGACTGCGCCGGCACTCCCTTCCATGACATGGGCTTCATCGCCAAGGTGAAGAAGGAGAACGGCCGCGAAGTGCGTGGGTTCGAGCTCCGTGTCGGCGGCGGCCTCTCCACCATGCCCCGCCTGGCGGACATCATCTACGACTTCGTGCCGGTGGAGAACGGGGAGTATATCCGCGTGACCGAAGCGATGCTAAAGGTGTTCGATAAGGAGGGCGGCCTGTCCAACTTCCTGCGCAAGAACATGGCCAAGGCCCGCGTCAAGTTCCTCATCAAGGAGATCGGCATCGATGAGTTCCGCCGCCAGGTGGACGAGGAGTTGGCTCAGCCCTGGGCCAAGGAGCCCCTGGACATGGAGGCGCTCACCCAGCTGGCGCCGGAGGGGCCGACGGTCGGTGAGCCGCCCGCAAACGGCCGGCAGCCGGCGCCTGAGTTCGATCGCTGGTTGAAGACCAACGTGCGCCCGCAGCGGCAGGAAGGTCACGTCGCGATCACCGTGACCGTGCCCATGGGCAACCTCTCACCGGAGCAGTTCC
>JADFNQ010000200.1 GCA_022563285.1 Chloroflexota bacterium
GGCTGGGAGGAGGCGATGCTGCATGGGGACGACACCCCGGCGGTTGATCCGTTCGGCTGCCTGGCGGAGCTGCCCCGGCCGGTGGTGTGCGCGGTTCAGGGCGAAGCGCTCAGCGCCGGCCTGGAGCTGGCCCTGGCCTGCGACATCCGCGTGGCCGCGGAGGACGCACGCCTGGGCCTGCCGGAGACCAGATCAGGCCGTATCCCCATGGGCGGCGGCACCCAGCGGCTCGCCCGCCTGGTGGGCCGGGGCAAGGCGCTGGAGATGATCATGAGCGGCGAGCCCGTAGACGCGCAGGAGGCGCTGCGCATCGGTCTGGTGAGCGCGGTGGCGCCCCGCGACAGGCTGGCGGCGGAGGCGGAGGCGATCGCCGGCCGCATAGCGGAGCGAGGGCCCATCGCCGTGCGCTACGCCAAGGAGGCCGTGAACCGCGGCCTGGATATGCCGTTGGAGCAGGCCCTGCGCTATGAGACCGACTTGACGATCATCCTCCAGACTACGGAGGACAGGGCGGAGGGCGTTCGCGCCTTCCTGGAGAAACGCAGGCCGGAGTTCAAGGGCCGCTAGCCACCCGCGGAAGGAGGTGCCAACGGATGCAGGTCATCCTGGAGACGGACGAGGCGTGGTCGCTGATGTCGGTCATCACGTCCTACGTGATCGACCACAGCGGCGTATCGCAGGACGGGAAGTCGAAGATCAGGCGCTGGCGCAGCGACCGATCGGTGGGCACGGTGGAGATGGACGGGCTGGCGGTGGCCGTCAGCGAGGCGCTGGGCACGTATCTCGATGAGAAGACAACTCGCACGATCCGCCGTCGCGGCCGCTACATCTCGACTCGCGAGATGAAGGAGAAGGCGCGATGAGGCTGGAGCTGGAGCAGGAGGAGAGCCGCGAACTCCTCTCCCTGAGCGTCGAAAGGATCATTGAGGAGGCGAAGCTCTCGGACCGGGACCGGGCGGCCCTGAAGCGCTGGCGGAGCGAGCGGATGAAGCCTGGGTCAGACGGGATGCGGGAGCTGACCGGCAAGATCAACGCCGACCTGGAGCGCGCCCTGCGCACCAAGCAGAAGAGCGCCGTGCAGAAGCCGGACTGGCGCTGAGGGTGTGCGCCATGTTTGACACCCTCCTCTACGAGAAGCAGGACGGCATCGCCTGGATAACCCTCAACCGCCCGGACGTCCTCAACGCCATCAACATGCGGATGCGGGACGAGCTGTGGGACGCGGCGCACGCCGTGCGGGACGACCCCGATGTGCGGGTGGTCATCTTCAAGGGCGCAGGGGAGCGGGCGTTCTCGGCGGGGGCGGACATCAGCGAGTTCGGGACGGCGCCCTCGTATGTGGAGTCGCGGCGGGCGCGGCGCCAGCGCGACCTTTGGGGGTTCATCCTATCGCTAGAGCTGCCGCTCATCGCCGCCGTCCACGGCCACACCCTGGGCGCCGGCATCGAGCTATCCATGTGCTGCGACCTGCGCATCGCCAGCGAGGACGCCCGCCTGGGGCTGCCGGAGGTGAGCCTGGGCTATATCCCCTCCGCCGGCGGCACCCAGACGCTGCCCCGGCACATCCCGCCGGGGGTGGCGATGCAGATGATCCTCACCGGCGACCCCATCGACGCCGCGACGGCTCTGCGTTACGGCCTCATCCAGCGGGTCGTACCCCGCGAGCGGCTGTACAAGGAGGCGGAATCGTTGGCGCACACGCTGATGTCGCGGGGGCCGCTGGCGCTGCGCCTGGCCAAGCGGGCGGTGCTGGAGGGGCTGGACCTGCCACTGGCTCAGGGGTTGGCGCTGGAGCGCCGCCTGGCCCGGCGAGCCCTGGCCAGCGCCGACGCCCGTGAGGGGCTGGCAGCGACGGCCGCCGGCCGCGAGCCGCGCTTCGTGGGGGCGTAGGGCGAAACCATTCGGAGGTAGACGATGAACACGTCCGAGTTCCTGATGATCGCCGCCTCGGTGGTGCCGGACCGCGTTGCCATGACCTGCGATGGCGATAGCCGCACCTTCGCCCAGCTCCAGGAGAGGGTGAACCGGCTGTCCAACGCCCTTCAGTCGCTGGGCATCGGCAAGGGCGATAAGGTGGCGGCCCTGGCGCTCAACTCCATCCCCTACGTGGAGACCTACTACGCCTGCGCCAAGCTGGGCGCCGTGTTCGTCCCCCTGAACTACCGCGCCCAGAAGGAAGAGCTCTCCTACATGGTGCACAACTCGGAGACGAAGGTGATGTTCGTGGGGGAGCGCTACCTGGAGCTCACCGCCGCCAGCCGGGCCGAGTTCAAGACGGTGGAGCAGTTCGTCTGCTACGATGCCCAGCCCGGGCAGACGCCCCTGGCCGGGCAGGCCGCCCTCCTGGGCGAGAACCTGACCCCCTACGGGGAGCTCATCGCCGCCCACGAGCCGGAGGAGATCTTCGTCGAGGTGGAGGACGCGGACCCGACGATCATCATCTACACCAGCGGCACTACGGCCATGCCCAAGGGGGTCGTGCTCACCTACCTCAGCATGTCCGTCTACGTGACCAACACGATGGAGCCGGCAAACCCGGAGACCCACGACGTCACCCTCCTATCCGTGCCCATCTACCACGTGGCCGGCGCCACCGCCATGCTCTCCTCCGTCTGGGGCGGCCGCACACTGGTCATCCTCCCGCAGTTCGAGCCGCAGGCCTGGCTGGAGGCCGTCCAGGCCCACGGCGTCACCCACAGCTTCATCGTGCCGACGATGCTCAAGCGGACGATGGAGCACCCGGACTTCGAGAAGTACGACCTGGGCTCGCTGAAGCTCATCGCCTACGGCGCCGCCCCCATGCCCTACGCGGTGGTGACCAGGGCCGTCCAGGTCTTCCACTGCGGCCTCATGAACGCCTACGGGCAGACGGAGAGCACGTCCACCCTTACGTTCCTGGGGCCCGAGGACCACCAGATACCCGACGGCCCGCCGGAGGAGCGCGAGAAGAAGCTCCAGCGCCTC